>JAOZLU010000799.1:0-1400 GCA_029934695.1 Desulfobacterales bacterium
CGCTGCGCTCCACCCACCCTACATCTCAGTGGTAGTGGGATGTTGGTGGGTTACGCTGCGCTCCACCCACCCTACATCTCAGTGGTAGTGGGATGTTCTTTTTTAGAAATCGCCTTAAGTCCCACCAAAAATCGGGGAGTGAAATGGTTACCAGTGGCCAGTTTTCAGTTCTCCTGATCAACTGAAATTACTGCACAGATATTTCCCGGCGTAGTATTTATTGACGTACTTTCAACTTTTCACTGTCGAGTTATCAATGGGCCAATGACAAAAAAAATTGCTCTTGAATCCCGTCTCAAAGATTGTAAAAATGTTATGACTCTGGGTGTCCGAACCAATTTTTCCGATTACAGCCCTCATGAGGCTGACCTGATACGGAGGGCCGAAAAAATCTATTATCCGACCCCCTTTTACGCGGATATCTTTGACGCGGCAGGTAAAAAAATCTTTCCGACCTATCATACCTATAAATGTGTTCAGGACAAAATCAAACAGACGGCCCTGTTCAATCTTCTGGAAATACCGCATCCCAGGACAAGGGTCTTTTACGGGAATCGCCGGAAAAAGTCCATTCCGGATTATTTTGATTTTCCGTTTGTCGGCAAGATTCCAAGAGGTTCTGCAATGGGCAGGGGTGTTTATCTCATCAAGGATGAGGCCGACTTCTCTGTCTATTGCGAATTGGCAACCCCAGCCTATATTCAGGAATATTTGCCAACAGATCGTGATATACGGGTTGTTGTGATCGGAAACAAAATCGTTCATTCATACTGGCGCATTGCGCCTCCTGGTGAATTTCGGAGCAATCTCGCTGTGGGCGGAACGGTCAGTCTGGAGCCTGTTCCCCAGGAAGCCCTTGATCTCGCACTTCATACTGCACGTCAATGCCAGTGGGATGATGTGGGCATTGACATAAGCCGGTATGAGGGCAGATTTTATGTCCTTGAAGCGAACATGAAATATGGCAAGGAAGGCTTCAAGGCAGCAGGAATCAATTATATTCAGCTCATGGAGACGCTGATCGAAAACGGAGAAATATGAAAGTGAAAAGTTGAAAGTCAGCTCGGTTCGGATTGGCAAATCCGAACCGTGGTCTGCCGGATTTGGCAATCCGGCAGGAGCGACTTTGAGCAGGAGCTTTTTGTGATTTGGAATTTGGAATTTATTTGGAATTTGTGATTTGGAATTTGGAATTTATTTGGAATTTGTGATTTGGAATTTGGAATTTATTTGGAATTTGTGATTTGGAATTTGGAATTTATTTGGAATTTGTGATTTGGAATTTGGAATTTATTTGGAATTTGTGATTTGGAATTTGGAATTTATTTGGAATTTGTGATTTGGAATTTGGAATTTATTTGGAATTTGTGATTTGGAATTTGGAATTTATTTGGAATTTG
>JAOZLU010000799.1:1500-2713 GCA_029934695.1 Desulfobacterales bacterium
ATTTGTGATTTGGAATTTGGAATTTATTTGGAATTTGTGATTTGGAATTTATTTGTGATTTGGAATTTATGAAAAAACGCTCAATCATCGGCTGTCTTCTCGGAACCGCTGTAGGGGACGCGCTTGGCTTATGTTTTGAAAATTTGTCCAAAAAGCGGCAACGCCGACTTTTTAGTGATATAGACGGCTATCATTTTTTTTTCGGAAAAGGAATGGTTTCCGATGACACGGAACACGCCTGCATGTTGGCGCAGGCACTGATTTTTTCCGCGGGAGAACCAGAAGCGTTTATCCGAAAACTCTCTTGGAACTTCCGATTCTGGCTGATGGGATTACCCCCGGGAATCGGAAGCGCAACCCTGAGATCAGTTCTGAAACTCTGCCTCGGATTTTCAGGCAAAAACAGCGGGGTGTTCTCAGCGGGAAACGGCCCTGCCATGCGAAGTCCTCTGATCGGCGTGTGTTACGGCCATGACAGCGACAAAATGCGAACATTGATCCGATGTTCCACTTGGATAACCCATACAGATCCGAAAGCCGAGTTCGGTGCTTCAGCCGTTGCCCTTGCCGCTTATATGGCCAGTCAGCAGGGTGATGTTTCGCCGCGGGCTTATTTTGAACAGTTGCAAAAACTTTTTGTCGGGGAACCTGCTGAGGAATTTCTTGAACTGATAAACCGGGCGGTTGTCAGCATTGAAGAAAAACAGACCACTGAAGTATTTGCCGAGTCACTCGGCTTGACCAAAGGCATCAGCGGATATATGTATCATACGATTCCCCCTGTCATTCACTGCTGGCTGAGGCATCAGAATAATTTTGAGGCAGCGATGAAAGAAATCATTCGCTGCGGAGGAGATACCGACACCACCTCAGCGATTGCCGGCGCAATCATCGGCTCCCGCACCGGCCCGGAGGGGATTCCCCGGGACTGGCTTTGCAATCTCCGGGAATGGCCTCGGACAAAAGAATGGATGAAAACATTGGGAAAACAGTTGGCGGACGTTTGCGAATCCGGCTCTCCCCAGTCGCCGGTTTCCCTTCTTTTTTTGGGTGTCATCCTGCGGAATACAGTATTTCTGACAATCCTTGTTTTCCATGTCCTGCGAAGGATGCTGCCGCCCTATTAGAGGGAAGGCGGCCACTTTCAACTTTCCACAGCCATGCCTCAAAAGCGAAAATTTCGGCCAGGGCCTCATTTCCGCACTCCATTCCT
>JAOZLU010000800.1 GCA_029934695.1 Desulfobacterales bacterium
CTCTCTTATATAATAGATACAAGGGGGGTGACGTATTTATGATTTGCTGTACTAGGGTATTATACAGCTTCTGTATAATTCCGGGATGCTTCTGTTGGGGTGATCTGCAATCGGAAACTGATATATACTCCCACCCGTCAGAATTAATTTGGTCAGGTGTTAAAAACTGAGGACAATAATGTATGATATACCGTTTGATCTGAAAATTCGGTCTGACGCGCTTCTGAATGAAAAAAATCCCAAGCATTTTCATTGTCACTGCAAAAAGCGGCTCCGACGCTGGATTCTGTAACTTTGAACTGTTTCCCGAAAAGAGGCAGCCCCTTTCCGATGAAAAAAATATTTGACAAAGTAAAAAAAAGGAAATAGTATATTCTCCAAACAGAATATAGGAGTTTTATGAAAGATTTCATTAAAGTGATGAAAGCGTTTTCCGATCCGAATCGGGTAAAAATTGTAAAGATGCTGCAACATAAAATGATGTGTGTCTGCGAGTTGCAGGCTGTTTTGGGAATTGCACAGCCTACCGTGTCAAAGCATCTGAAAGTTCTTGAGGAAGCGGGTCTGGTTTATTCCAAAAAGAAGGGTCTGTGGGTGAACTATTATTTGGAAAATGGGAAAGACAGCCCTTATGTGGCAAGCCTTTTGGGGAATATCAGGCACTGGATGGAAGATGACCCGGAAATTTCCGAATTGCTGAAAAAACTTCCTTTTTGCAACCGGGAAGAAATTTGCGGCAAATAATTTTTTTTGATTCAGATATATTGCTATATGTGCATATAACATTATAAATATCCGGCCATAAATTTTCAGGAAAGTCATTTTTCACTTTTTTATTTTTTATTTTTTTACTTTTTAGGAGAAACAGTTACATGAAAGAACGAACCAAATTACTGATTATTGTATCCGTCTTTCTTGGGTGCTACTATATCCCTTGGGATCATCCCACCATACGCCAGTCAGGACTTGAGGCGTTTATGATGCTCCAGGAATATGCCAGGGAACATGTCCTGACCTGCCTGATTCCGGCTTTTTTCATTGCCGGGGCCGTTGCCGTGTTTGTTTCCCAGGCATCAGTACTCAAATATTTCGGAGCCCAGGCCAAAAAAATCCTTGCCTATTCTGTGGCCTCAGTTTCCGGAACCATTCTCGCAGTCTGTTCCTGTACAGTGCTGCCCCTGTTCGCAGGCATATATACCCGCGGTGCTGGGATTGGCCCGGCAACTGCGTTTCTGTATTCCGGGCCTGCCATCAATGTTCTGGCAATCACACTCACAGCAAAAATATTGGGATGGAAGTTGGGACTGGCCCGGGCCATCGGTGCGGTATTATTTGCAATTGTCACCGGTCTGCTGATGGCGTTTATTTTTCGCAAAGATGATGCCGAGCGCACCGCGGGTCAGATGTATTTTCCAGATGACGAGGGAAAAGAACGCACACTGTTACAGGATACGCTCTACATCCTGACAATGGTTCTGATCCTGATTTTTGCAGCCTTTGCCAAGCCGGCCCAAGGATCAGCAGGACTCTGGCCTGCCATCTTTGCAGCAAAATGGTACATCACCGGGGCCCTTCTGATTTTCCTCGGTCTGATGCTCAAATTCTGGTTTGTGCAGGAAGAACGGGTCAACTGGGTGGAATCCACCTGGGGATTTATGAAACAGATTTTCCCGCTTCTGGGCGCGGGGGTTCTGCTTGCCGGTTTCACGCTGGGCAGACCCGGTCATCCGGCCCTGATTCCGGAACACTATATTCAGACCCTGGTGGGCGGGAATTCGCTGTGGGCCAATTTGTTCGCGTCCATGTCCGGCGCGCTGATGTATTTTGCGACCCTCACTGAAGTGCCTATTCTTCAAGGGCTGATCGGCTCAGGCATGGGGAAAGGCCCCGCACTTGCCCTGCTTCTCGCCGGCCCCGCACTCTCACTCCCGAACATGCTGGTGATCAGCGGCGTTATGGGAGTGAAAAAGACAGCCGTATTTTCCGGCATCATTATTATCTTGTCAACCATTGCCGGTATGTGTTATGGATGGATAGTTGGGTAATATAGTTTTCAACAAAAAGATTGTCCGGAGTGCAAAAATTGAGCGAAGCGGTTTTTTGCACAACACGCCATGATATATAATTGGAATGACATGCAAAAAACCGCTCGCTGCACTCGCTTAATTTTTGTACTCCTTCCAGACAATCTTTTTGTTAAGAGCCATATATGGAGTGCGGAAATTATTTTTCGCACTCAGGAATAAAAAACGAAAAGGAGGATGAATATGCGTCTGTTGGCCGAATGGTTCCCGGAGTTTGCAGAGGAGTTTGACAAAATAGATGAACTTTACAAGGAAAAACGCACCATTGATGAAAAGACTTATCAATTTATCTGCTTTGCTCTTTCCATCAAAAACCGCTCCAAACCCTGTCTTGTAAAACACTTCATGGGTGCTTTGGAAGCCGGGGCCACAGTAAAGGAACTGGCCTATATTATGGCACTGACATTCAGGGAAAGCGCAGGCGGAGACGACTGCTGGACCCATGACGCTCTGGGAGACTATAAACAGATGATCGCCGATGGGATGAAAAGTTGCGAGTGCTGTCAAAAATAAAACTTGAGAAAAAACGTAGGGTGGGTGGAGCGAAGCGGAACCCACCATTTACAAGGTGGAACCGACATTTCCAAGGCGGAACCGACATTTCCAAGGCGGAACCGACATTTCCAA
>JAOZLU010000206.1 GCA_029934695.1 Desulfobacterales bacterium
ATTTGGAATTTGGAATTTATTTGGGATTTGGGATTTGGAATTTGGGATTTGGGATTTGGGATTTGGAATTTATTTGGAGGATAAAAAATGTTGAAATACATCATCAAAAGAGTACTCTGGGTGATTCCGACCTTGCTCGGTGTATTGATTATTCTGTTTAGTCTGACCTACCTGATGCCCGGTGATCCTGCGTCGGCCATGTTAGGTCCCCGGGCAACACCTGAACTGGTGGCAGAGCTTAACCAGCGGCTGCATCTTGACAGAGCGATGCCTGTGAGGTTGGGCTATTACCTGTTAGGCATTGTCAAAGGTGATCTGGGAACTTCCGTCTGGTCGGGCCATAAGGTCAGCGCGCTGCTTGCAGAGGCACTGCCTCACACAGCCTTGCTTGCCCTGACCAGTCTGGGTGTCGCAGCTCTTATAGGCATCCTGTTGGGAGCTTTTGCCGCTGTTCGGCGGAACAGCCCCATCGGTGGCGCCGTGACCATAGTCTCCCTTCTTGGTGTGGCCGTGCCTGATTTTGTGGCTGCATTGCTTTTAATGCTTTTATTTTGCGTTCAATTTCCATTGCTGCCTGCTCTCGGTGCCGGTGAAGCGGGTGATCCCATTGATATTGCCGTGCATCTTATTCTGCCGGCCACAGCTCTGGGCATCGGATGGGTGGGCTATCTGGCCCGGCTCACGCGTGAATCCATGCTGGATGTTCTGGATACGGACTACATCCGTACGGCCCGGGCATTTGCCATCCCCAGACGGACCATTGCTTATCGGTACGCTTTGAAAAATGCAGTGATTCCTTCCATCACCGTCATAGGCCTGGGAGTGGGAAAACTTTTGGGCGGTGCGGTTTTTGTGGAGATCATCTTCAGCCGGCCGGGTCTGGGAAAACTGATCGTTGACGCTGTTTATGCCCGAGATTTTCCCGTGGTTCAGGGCGGCATTCTGGTGGCCACCATATTGTTTGTCCTGGCCAATCTGATTGCCGACATATCGTATGCATTCGTGGATCCGAGGATTCAGTATGACTGACCAGAGGCGCCCGGAACATTTTGTTACGGGCTTTGGCAGATTCACCCACGGATTTTATCCGTGCAATTAATGATTATAGCTTTTAACAAAAAGATTGTCCGGAGTGTCCGGGCGGAAGTCTGATTCCGGGGACTCGCAAAGCAAGCTTTGCACTCCGGACGGACAAAAGCTTCTGACAATAATCGTTAAGAAAAAAGGATCGGAAACGTACTGTGGAAACAGAAACTGTAAATCAGACCCAAGTTGGAATAAGCCCTGCCCAACTGACGCTTAAACGAAAATGGACTGACACGCTGCGCGTGACCTTGCGCGCCGTCGTCAAGGTCAGAGGCGGTTTGTGGGGTGGCATTTTTATCTCCGTCATGCTCCTGTGCGCCATCGGTGCCCAATGGATAGCCCCGAGCGATCCTAACGCCCAGAACATCATGCACCGGTTTGCAGGCCCCAGCCTTGATCATTTTTTTGGGACAGATTATCTGGGACGCGATATCTTCTCCCGTATCGTCTATGGCTGCCGTATCGCTGTGATGGTCGCTTTTGGCGCAGTGACCCTTTCGTCCATTGTCGGTGTATTTCTGGGCGTGGTATCCGGATATAACGAAGGTAAAAAGATTGATTACTTTATTATCTGGGTGTTCGATATCGTGCGTTCGTTTCCCCAGATCATTTTGGCACTGGCCATTGTGGCCGTGCTGGGTCCCTCGCTGTTCAACGTGGTTGTCGCACTGGCTTTCACTGCCTTTCCTTTTTATGGGCGGGTGGCCCGGGCGCAGACGCTTTCAGTGAAAGAAGCCGACTATGTCAAGGCGGCCGAGGCCATGGGGCTGAAACCACTTAAAATCATTTTGCGGCATATTACCCCCAATATCATGGCCCCGGTGATCGTCTGTCTGGGGATGGACATGGCCACCATGATAGTCTGGGAATCGGGACTCTCTTTCCTCGGACTGGGAGTCAGGCCCCCCACTGCCTCATGGGGAATCATGCTTAGAAACGGTTACAAATACATCCAGACCTCGCCGTGGATGATACTTTGGCCGGCCCTGGCCATTGCCCTGGCGATGATTGCCTTCTCTCTTTTCAGTGAAGGGTTGCGGGTGGCACTGGATCCAAAGGAGCGGGAAAGATGATATCTGAACCTTTACTTGAAGTCAGTAATCTGACTCTGGATTACAACCTGGGCAACCGTAAAATGCGGGCCCTGGATCGAATCAGTTTCAGTCTTGACAAAGGCCAGGTGCTGGGCGTTGCCGGAGAAAGCGGATGTGGAAAATCCACTCTGGGGCTGGCCATTCTCAGACTGCTGCCGAGAGTCGCCGAAATCAGGCGCGGTGCGGTTTTTTTTAATGGGACTGATTTGCTGAAGCTCTCAGAAAAGCAGATGGAGCAGGAGATCAGAGGTCAGAAAATCACCATGATCTTCCAGGTTCCGCAGAACGCACTCAACCCGGTGTTCAAAATTGAAACCCAGATGACGGATATCCTGCGCGTTCAGGACAAATATCAGAATCCCGGGACCCGGAAACCGCGGGGGGATTTCAGGCAGCAGGCCATAGAACGTCTGGAGAGCACGGGGATTGCTGATCCGGAAGCCCGTATTTCCAATTATCCGTTTGAATTTTCCGGCGGCATGAAACAGCGGGTGATGATTGGGATGGCACTGTCGTCCGGCACATCTCTGCTTCTGGCTGACGAGGCGACCACGGCTCTGGACGTGACCATCGAAGCCCAGATTAACCGGCTGATCACCAAACTTGCCGCTGAATACGGCACATCAATATTATATGTCACCCATAATCTGGGGGTGCTTGCGGAGATGGCGGATCGCATCATGATCATGTACGCGGGCAGGATATTCGAGATGGGGCAGACCCGGTTCGTCCTTGGTGATCCCCGACACCCGTATTCCGCCGCCTTGCTGGAATCGTTGCCAAGCCGTCAGACCAGAGGCAAACGGCTGCTTGCCATTCCCGGTTTCGTGCCGCCATTGGACCGACTGCCGTCCGGGTGTTCTTTTCATCCGCGATGCGCTTTTGCAGAGGATATATGCCGCCAGGAGGTGCCGCCTCTAACTGAAGTCGCAAGTGGGCATTGGTCCGCTTGTTTATTGGATCAAAAAAGGGGAAGACAAAAATGGAAGTGGAGCTGATCCGGATACGAAATTTGAAGACCTGGTTTTTTCAGGGCAAGGGCCTTTTGTCCAAATGGTTCGGACAGGGGTTAAAGATCGTTCATGCCGTGGACGGCGTGAGCCTGACCATCAGAAAGGGACACACTTTCGGCCTTGTCGGAGAGAGCGGCTGTGGCAAATCCACTCTGGGGAACACCATCTTTCGCTTGGTGGAACCACTGGAAGGGGAGATTCTTTTCCAGGGCCGCGATGTTGTGAAAATGAATCAAAAAGAATTAAGGAGGTTTCGGCAACAGGCCCAGATTATCTTTCAGGATCAGTTTGGCTGCATGAATCCCCGCATGACCGTGGGACAGATCATCGCCGAACCGCTCATGATGCGCCAACGCGAACCGGAGAGCCAAAAAAGCATTGAGCAGGAAGTGGCCGAACTCCTCAACTCGGTCAATCTCGATCCTGACGCGGCCATAAAGTTTCCCAATGAATTTTCCGGGGGGCAGGCACGCCGCATCGGGGTTGCCAGAGCCATTGCCCTGAATCCGATGTTCATCATGGCTGATGAGCCGACCTCCGGTCTTGATATTTCCACGGCCGCGACCATCCTGAATCTGATGCAGGACCTGCAGGATAAACTGGACATCACCTATTTGTGGGTGTCTCACAATCTGAACCAGGTGAAATATATGTCCGACGATATGGGGGTCATGTACCTTGGGAAAATGGTGGAGATGGGCCGGACAAGCGAAGTATTCAATCATAAGGCCCATCCCTATACCCAAGCCCTTATTTCAGCGGTCCCCCGGGTATCCTCGGAACAGCAGGAACAGACAATATTTTTGGAAGGTGAAATACCCAGCCCCATCAATCCGCCTTCCGGATGTTACTTTCGCACCCGCTGCCCCCAGGTATTTAAAAGATGTGAGGAAGAGGAACCGCCTTTGCTTGATCTGGGAGGAGAGCATTTTTGTGCCTGTCATCTGCATGATGCGTGATTTGTGAGGCGTGAATTTACACTTCACGCTTCACACTTTGCAGAGGCTTTAACATAAAATTTGTCAGACAATAATTTCAGTATGTTACGGCACTGTGCTTCATGAGAAGCAAACAAAATTTCCGCATTCCCGGCATCCCGCTGTCCGTGAAAAAAACAGGATTGTGACAGGCTGATTTTTTTCCTTGACACTCAGCCCGGGACATCATATTCTGTCCGTAAAAATCGCTCAGAAAAGGAGCGGCACATGACATCGGCTCACCGATGACATACGCACATAAGAAAATCCCGGAAGAACAGGCGGAGTGCAAAAATGAATTTGCTCAGACCGTGATTGCTACAGCGGAATTTTTGCTTTTTTGTTAACCGCAGACGATACGACGGCCTCTTTACCATATATGGAAAGAGCCAAAAGATTAAAGGAATGCTATTTTTCAAAACCGATAGCGTCAGTATAAACCAAATTTTTTGTCAGATATGATTCAGAAGTAAAAAAAGTCAGCCCAAAAACATTGCAGGGATTAAAGGCCTGTTCACCTTTGGTTCAAAAAAAGATTTCAGAACACTCAGCAAAATATTATCAGAAAGCACACTTTCATTTCTTGTCTCAAAAAAACATCCTGAGGCCAAAAAACTGATCGAAAGATTCAACAAGGCTCTCAAAAAATTGCAGGACGATGGAACTGTCCAAGAAATAGTTGAAAGGCATTTGGAATTGTGATTGTCAGGCAGTTCAGCTACACTTGCAGGGTCTGATGGGGTCGGACATGGCTATCCTCTTGTTATTTCAGCATTGGTCTGCTCCTTGCTGGATTGCCAAATCCGGCAGGCGGTTCGGATTTGCCAATCCGAACCGGGCGTGGCGGGAAAATCTGCTCCTTGCTGGATTGCCAAATCCGGCAGGCGGTTCGGATTTGCCAATTCACGAAAGGAAAAATTTATGCAGCAACATCCATGGTTTTCCAATGGGAAAACCGGTTTGATACAGATGGGCCGGCAGTTTGTCAAGATGCATGGCCTGCGTAATGATTTTGTCATTGTGGACGGCCGCGAGACACCCTACGCGCCTTGTGTGGAAGAGATTATCCATATCTGCGACCGGCATGAGGGCATTGGTGCTGATGAACTGCTCGTGGTCGGGCCACCCATATCCGGCAATGCTTATGCCTTTTTGCGGATCATCAACCCGGACGGACGCGAAGTGGAAGCCTGCGGCAATGCCACCCGTTGTGTGGGCTGGCTCCTGTTGCAGGAGAGTGGACACAAAGAAATAACTGTTGAAACCCCCGGGGGACAGCTCAGATGCCGCGATGCCGGAGACAAATCGGTGGCCGTGGAAATGGGCCGAGTGCGGACTGGCTGGCAGGATATCCCCCTGTCCCGTGAAATGGATACGCTTCACCTGGGGATCGGGGCCGGGCAGTTGCAAGACCCGGTGGGGATGAATATCGGCAACCCACACGCTGTCTTTTTTGTGGACGACCTGCCCGGGGTTGATCTGACCCGGTATGGCCCGCAATTGCAAAAAGATCCTCTTTTTCCGCAGGAGGCCAACATCGGTGCGGCCCAGCTTATTGATCCTGAGACTCTCAGACTTTCCGTGTGGGAACGGCCGGGAGTTCTGACCACCGCCTGCGGCACCGGGGCCTGTGTTGCCGTGGCTGCGGCCCACAGACGCGGACTGACCACGGAACGGCTGATGACCGTCATCATGCCGGCCGGATCGGTGGAGATTGAGCTGAAAGAGGACGGCACAGTGGTAATGACCGGGCTAGCTGAAACGTGCTACACAGGGTTTCTTCCGGTGATCGGATGACTCGCTGAAATTCAATTATTCGTGTGCAAAATCCAGATAACAATCTGATGATGGCAGTGAAAGGTTTATGAAATTCATTCCTTCCCAAATTCTTTATTTTATTCAAAGCAGAACAACAAAGAGGAACTTCAAACTTCTGTTCAAGTTTCAAAATACTGATGTTTGCAGAAGGGCTGAACATCTTCCGTGCGCCGGTACACTCCAATAAAGCAGAAAAAAGGGAGACGTATTCAGTTTTTAACTTGAT
Source organism: Desulfobacterales bacterium (assembly GCA_029934695.1). Lineage (GTDB taxonomy): Bacteria > Desulfobacterota > Desulfobacteria > Desulfobacterales > 4be13 > JAOZLU01. The sequence continues at coordinate 6,215 of JAOZLU010000206.1, forward strand.
TAATGCAGAAAAAGACCTCCGAGGTTTTGGAAACCTCGGAGGTCTGGTTCTATGTTTTGGAAACCTCGACTGAAGAAGACCTCCGAGGTTTTGGAAACCTCGGAGGTCTGGTTCATTTTTATAATTTTTCATATAAGAACAAAAACCTGACCGAAGAAGACCTCCGACCGAAGAAGACCTCCGAGGTTTTGGAAACCTCGGAGGTCTGATTGGAGGTCTGGGTTGGGTAAGGAGAAATGGTTAATGAATGCTACTGAAAGAATGAATGCGGCCATCAACCTCAAACCGGTTGACCGGGTTCCCAATGCCCCTTTTTATGAAGCCCCGATCTGCACCTATTTCGGTTCCACTTTCAGAGCCGCCCTGCTTGAGGACCAGGCCATGGCAGATGCCCACCTGGCTGCTTTGGACGAGTTCAGATTCGACTGGGTCATGGTGGGCATGGGACTGATCGGCGGGATCATCCCCGAGGCTCTGGACTGCGAGGTCAGCTTCCCCGAAGATGTTTTCCCGGTGATCGAGAAGACCACAGTCGAATCAATGAAGGACGTGGAGCGCATCGCAAAGGCCGATGTGCATACCGACCGTATGGAACGATTTTTGAAGGGCGTATCCATCCTGAAGAAAGAACTGAAGGGAGAGGTTCCCATTGCCTGCGAATACATATCCCCTTTTACCATCGCCACCCGGCTGAGGGGCACTAATGAAATCATGGCTGACATGTACGACAACCCGGAACTGGTTCATACACTTCAGGACGCATTGGTGCCCCTGGACATTGAGATCGGACGGGCCCTGATCGAAGCGGGTGTGGACTACATTTTTTACGGTGCCGACATGGAATGCCCGCTACTGATCTCCCCCAATCATTACCGGGAGCTTGTGCATGAGCCTACAGCCAAGGTGGTAAATGAGCTGTCCCGGCTGGGCGCACGGGTCCTGCCTCACATGTGCGGTGACATCATCAAAGCCGGCATCGTGGACATGCTGCTGGAGACGGACATCAGCGGTATCATGCCAGGCAACCTCACCCAGGCGTCGGTATTGGATCTGCGGGAACTGAAGGAAAAGGTCGGGGACCGGACCTGCATTTTTGACAACATCAATCCCAACGGTCCCCTGCTGATCGGAAAACCAGAGGAGGTGGCCACTGAAACCCGTGCCCATCTGGAGAAGGCCGGAGGTATGTCCGGCTATATTTTCTCCACATCCGGAACCACTTCTCCCAATACACCCAGGGAGAACTTCGAGGCCATGAACCGTGAAGTGCTGAATTTCCAATGGGCATAAAAAATATAAAAATAACCGGGCTTCTCCCGGATAACAAGGAGGTATGACGATGGCAATAGAGGATATATTTGAGGCGGTATTGACTTTTAATAAGGTTGCGGTTGCAGAAGGGGTCAAAGCCGAGTTGGACGCAGGGACGGAGATTGACTCAATTCTCAATGAAGCGCTGATCGGCGCACTGGATGTGGTGGGTAAGAAGTTTTCCGAGGGCGAGATGTTTGTGCCTGAGATGCTCCAGGCGGCCAAGGCCATGAAGGCCGGTCTTGAAGTGCTGAAGCCCTATCTGCGCAGTGAATCAGTCGCCTCCAAAGGGACTGTCATCATCGGTACGGTCAAGGGCGACCAGCATGACATCGGCAAGAATCTGGTGGCCATGATGATAGAAGGGGCCGGCTTCGAAGTGGTGGATATGGGGGTCAATGTGGATGCGGACAGGTTCGTAAAAGCGGTCAGTGAACACAACGCTGGTGTGCTGTGCCTTTCCGCGCTGCTGACAACCACCATGCCCGCCATGGAGAATGCTGTGGCAGTCATTAAGAAATCCGGGCTTGCCGTGAAGACCATCATAGGCGGTGCGCCCGTGACCGTGACCTTTGCAGATCAGGTCGGCGCGGACGGTTACAGCGATGATGCACCGAGCGCGGTTGAACTGGTCCGGAAACTGATGGCAACTTAATGTTCTGTTTCATAAATTTTAATCTTGCTTTGGAATAAAATTGCGATCAGGGAGCAGGATTAAGAGAACCCGCGGACATTAATTGCAAAACAGAACACTCAGGAATTGCTGGCTGAGCGATTCCTGAATTGATCCCGGCTTGCCCGGGTTAGGATAACACAATGAACAGAGCGATCATCAACTTTGACCAAAAAATCCTGGATACCATTCACAAGCATTCGCTGGAACTGCTGCACGATACCGGCATCAGGTTTCCCAATGAAAAGGCTCTGGGAATATTCAAAAAACATGGCTTTCGCACAGATGGGGAAATGGTTTTTTTCGAGGAAAAGGATATCCGGAAAACCATGGAGGCAGTTCCATCGGCGTTTTCAATAAAGGCCAGAAATCCGGAAAAGAGCATCCGGATCGGAGAGGATAATTACGTCATGGCCCCCGGATACGGCCCGCCATTCATCATCGAGCCTTCCGGAGAAAAGCGGGATGCCACAATGACAGATGTTGAAAAATTTTGCAAGCTGGTCCAGACTTCAAAGTATCTGGACTTTAACAGTTCCATTGTGGTGCAGCCCAACGACGTGCCTGTCGAAACAGCTCATCTGGATATCCTGCTGGCAACCATGATCCTGACCGACAAACCCATCATGGGAAGCTCTGTTTCTGAAACAGCTGCCAGAGATTCCCTGAAGCTGGCGGAGATAATCTGGGACAATACGGACGAGCCGGTGATGATCTCCCTTGTTGACTCCCTGTCGCCATTGCAGTACGCCAGTGAGATGATTGATTCCATAATGGTATTTGCCCAAGCCGGACAGCCGCTGATCATCCACTCGGCCTGCACCCTGGGAGCCAGCGGCCCTATCACTGTTGCCGGGTCTTTGGTGATCTCCAACGCCACAACTCTGGCGGGCATCTGCCTGGCCAATCTTGTCAATCCCGGCACACCCGTCGTCTATGGTCTGGGCGGCACTCCTATGGAAATGAAAACCGGCGGTTACATCAATGCCTCGCCTGAGGATGCCAAGCACATTGCCATCGTAACGGCCATGGGACGTTACTACAACATACCCTGCCGGAGCCAGGGCGCGCTGAACGAGTCGTTCTGTCTCGACTATCAGGCTGGCATGGAGTCGGCTGTGATGCTGACCACGGCGGCACTGAGCGGCGTTCATCTGAGCCTCCACGCCTGCGGCACTTATGGCTCCATGGTTGCCATGAGCTATGAGAAGTTCATCGCCGACGAAGACCTCTGCGGGGCCATGAAAAAGCTGATGAAGCCGGTGGAGTTCACAGATGACGCGTTTGCGATGGACCTGATCAGAGAGCTGGGCACTTCCGGCAATTATCTGATGGAGATGCATACCATGAAGCGCTGCCGGGACGAGTTTTTCATTCCCGACCTGAGTATCCGGGCGATGCACAACAAATGGCTTGAAATGGAGCCGCGGGATATTACTCAGAGAGCAGGAAAGCTTCTTGAAAAGCGGCTCGCCGAATACGAAAAACCGGATATTGATCCGGATGTCGAAAAGCGGCTGGTTCAATATGTGAACAAAAGAAAAAAGGTTTGACTTAGAATATGTGACCAGACAACTTCCTCGGCAGGCAGGTTCGGATTTGCCAATCCGAACCGAGCATACCGGGGTTTACCGAGCATGTCGGGGGTTTACCGAGCATGCCGGGGATGCTGTCTGGTCGAGATTACTTAACCCCCTGATTTGGAGGATATTGCTATGATCATTATCGGAGAACTGATCAATGCCAGCCGCAAGGCCATCGGAGCGGCGATTGAGGCGCAGGATGTCAAGGCCATCCAAAAAGTAGCTCAGGACCAGTCTGCGGCGGGCGCCAATTATATTGATGTCAACGCCGGCATATTTGTGGACCGTGAACCAGAATACCTCAAATGGCTGGTGCAGACCGTCCAGGAGGTGACAGAGACACCCTGTGCGATTGACAGTCCCTCGCCCGAAGCGATTGAAGCGGCACTGGAGATTCATACCGGCATACCCATGATCAATTCCATCTCACTTGAAAAAGAACGCTATGACAGCCTGATGCCGATTATCGCCGGCACGGACATAAAGATCATTGCCCTGTGCATGAGCGACGATGGCATGCCGGAAACTGTGGACGACCGGCTGAAAATAGCCGACAAGCTGGTTAACGGGCTGGTTCAGAACAATGTGTCCATTGAGAACATCTTTGTGGACCCGCTGGTACAGCCCCTGTCGGTGAATGCCCGCTTCGGTCTGGAGTTCGTGCTCGCGGTGGAGCAGATTATGAAACAGTTTGAGGGGATTCACACGGCCTGCGGCCTTTCCAACATCTCCTACGGACTTCCGGTACGCAAACTTTTGAATCAGACCTTCATGGTCATGGCGATTATAAGGGGATTGGATGGTGCCATCGTCAACCCGCTGGACAAAAATATGATGGCCAACATCGTTGCAGCCGAAGCACTGATCGGCAAGGATGAATATTGTGCCAACTATCTGAAGGCTTACCGGGCAGAACTGCTTTCATAAGTTTGCCTTTAGGCGGTGCG
>JAOZLU010000801.1 GCA_029934695.1 Desulfobacterales bacterium
GTTCGATGTTCGATGTTCGATGTTCGATGTTCGATGTTCGATGTTCGATGTTTGAAACGTAAACTTGAAATTCCAGTTATCCGACGGATTTTCATATATGTTTATGTGACTGTTCCGAGCATCAAACATCATATTCCCGATTGCATCTGAAATTTTCCGGGATTTTTTCCTGAGAAAACAGCTTTCACAGACCGCAGATGGACACCACCCCATGGATGGTTTTGATCATAATGGTGTACGCAAAGCATTTAATATTCCTGGAAATTATTGGATACCACTGTTGCTTGCTGTGGGACACTTCAGCAGCGACAAAGAGCTTGCACCGGCCAATTGGTGTAAGGCTTATGATGAGATTGTTGTAAATTTTTGATTGAAATACACTGATTATGCCTTATTTTTATTGATCAGTGATCATGACCAATGATCAGTTGCCAGTGATCGCTGGTGACTGATCAATTAATATGGAATTAAAGGATAAATAATATGTCTGTACCTGTTCAGGTTTACTCGCTCAGTACTTGCAGCCATTGCAAAGCCACCAAAAAATTTTTGTCAGACTGCACTGTCAAATATGATTTTGTTGATGTTGATCTGCTCAAAGGTGAGGAAAGAAAAGCCATTCTGGAGGACATCAAAAAATTCAACCCGAGATGTTCTTTTCCCACTGTCATCATTGGCGAAAAGGTTATCGTGGGGTACAAGGAAGATGAAATAAAGGAGGCTCTGGGACTTTAATATGGAAGCAGAAAAACTTTATGAAATGCTGAAAAATATGCAGGAGCCAAAAGGCTATTTTTTCAACAAGGACAAAGAAAGGGTCTTTGACCTGCTGGAGAGCCTTAATGCAAACAAGGATCGCTATGGCTACATGGTCTGTCCATGCAGACTGGCCTCAGGAGAGCGTGAGCAGGACAAAGATATGATCTGTCCATGCGTGTATCGTGAACCTGATGTCAGAGAATATGGCAGTTGCTACTGCAATCTTTATGTTTCAAAAGAGTGGAACGAAGGCAAAACTCCCCAGGACTATGTTCCTGAACGGAGACCGCCTGAACTGGTTGTATTTTAAAACCTAAAACCTAAATTAAGGAGAAATTAAATATAAATGAAAAAAGTTCTAGTCAGTGACAACCTCGGGGAAATTGGTATTCAGATGTTTCAGGAAGAAGAAGGTATTGAAGTTGATGTGAATACAGGACTCCCGCCTGAAGAATTGAAAAGTATTATCGGAAATTATCATGCGCTGGTCATCCGAAGCGCCACAAAGGTGACAGAGGATATTTTGGAAGCGGCAACGAATCTGGAGGTTGTCGGGCGTGCAGGCATCGGCCTTGACAATGTGGATATTCCGGCCGCGACAAAACAGGGCGTTGCTGTGATGAACACACCCGAGGGAAATGCGATAACAACAGCCGAACATGCCATTGCCATGATGCTCGCCCTGACCCGCAATGTCCCCCGTGGGACATCGTCATTGAAGGCTGGCCAATGGGACAAAAAGAAGCTCCAGGGAAGGGAAATATTCAATAAAGTCCTGGGGCTTATCGGTTTCGGGAAAATCGGGTCCATTGTTGCAGACCGCGCCCGCGGTCTCAAAATGCAGGTGATTATCCATGATCCTTTTGTGACACCGGATCAGATTGAAAAGGCAGGCTTTGAGAGTGTTTCAGCCGAAGAACTGTACAAAAGAGCCGACTATGTCACCGTGCATGTTCCCAAGCTGAAAGACACCACCGGCCTTCTCAACAAAGACGCGTTCGCCCAGATGAAAGATGGGGTGATGATCATCAACTGTGCGCGCGGCGGTATTGTAAACGAGGCAGATCTTTATGATGCCATAAAATCAGGAAAGGTCGCAAGGGCCGCGTTGGATGTTTTTGAGACAGAACCTCCCGGGGTCACCCCGCTCATTGAGCTGGAAGAGGTGATCTGCACCCCGCACCTCGGGGCTTCCACCCGTGAAGCACAGACAAATGTGGCGGTTGCGGTGGCAGATCAGATTATCCGATATCTGAAAAACGGCACGATCATCAACGCTGTGAATGTTCCGTCTGTAACCGGTGAACTGCTTACAAAACTGAACCCGTTTCTGACCCTCGCGGACCGTATGGGCTGTCTGCAGTCCCAGCTTGTCAGAGGGCCTCTCGAAGAAGTTGCCATTGAATATGCCGGGGATTTTAAAGGGCTTGATCTGTCTCCGGCCTCAACCGCTATTCTGAAAGGGCTGCTTGCCCCCATGGTCAAGGATGCTGTGAACACCGTCAACGCGCCTGTCTTTGCAAAAGAAAGGGGAATAAAGGTTACGGAAACAAGCAGTGCTCAGACAGAGGACTACTTGAACCTCATCACTGTCCGGGCAACGACCACAGAAATGACGAGTATCGTGGCTGGAACGATCATTGGGAAGCATGAGCCGCGGGTTGTCAAGATAAATAATTTCAGACTTGAGATGATTCCCGAGGGCCATTCCGCGATTATCCATAATCTTGACAAACCAGGCGCCATCGGAAGTATCGGCGTCACTCTTGGCAAGCACAATATTAACATCTCCCAGATGCAGGTGGGCCAGGATAAAGACGGGGAGCATAATATCATATTCCTCAGAACAGATACGCCCATACCGGACGATGTTGTTGAAGAAGTGCGGAATTTGCCGATGATTGAAACGGTGATGCCGCTTGAACTTTGATGTTTGATGTT
>JAOZLU010000007.1:0-10841 GCA_029934695.1 Desulfobacterales bacterium
AAATCACAAAAAACAAATAAATCACAAAAAACAAATAAATCACAAAAAACAAATAAATCACAAATCACAAATGACAAGTAGTCGCATAAGCACAGGGAATCTGTACGGAGTACCTTATCATGGATAAAACAACAGCCGTCATAGCGGAAGATGAGGAACCTTTGAGAGTCTGGCTGAAAACCATGCTCGGTCAGGTATGGCCTGAACTTGTGATCTGCGGAGACGCGGAAAACGGTTTGCAGGCACTGTCTCTTATTGAGACAGAGAGACCGGACATAGCCTTTCTGGACATCAAAATGCCCGGGCTGACAGGTCTTCAGGTGGCGGAAAATACCGCTGGGATTTGCAGAGTGGTATTTATCACGGCCTTTGAGCAATATGCGGTTGAGGCATTCGAGAAGGAGGCCATAGACTACCTGCTCAAGCCTGTCACCGCAAAACGACTTGAAAAGACCGTGGACCGTCTGAAACAAAGGCTTTCCGGGAACATTATGCCTGATACGGAAACTGCTCAGATCATGAAGAATATCTCCCAGCTCATAGAGAGTGCTTCCCCGCGGGAATATCTCCAATGGATCAGAGTCTCAAATCAGGACGGGGTCAGACTGATTCATGCGGAGGATATCTGCTATTTTCAATCAAGCGACAAATATACCGCAGTTATCACCGCCGAAGGCGAATCACTGATTAAGAAAACGATCAGAGAGCTGGAACTGGAACTGGATCCCGGGCATTTCTGGCGCATTCATCGGAGCACCATTGTCAACGTCAGATGCATAGCCGGAACCAGCCGGTCCGCGGGAGGACATTTCATTCGCCTGAAAAATTGTTCGGAAATTCTGACGGTAAGCCGAACCTACGCCCACCTTTTCAAGCAGATGTAGGGTGGGTGCAGCGAAGCGAAACCCACCATTTTTTTTGCCGGACGGATAGCCGGACGGGGTTTGCAACCCCGTCCCGTCCGGCAATAAAAACGGTCATAAGCGGTTCGCCCACAACGAAACATGCTTCTCATTTCTCACTTATTCAACAGCAACCTGCTTATGCACAGTTTTTTTACCATCAGTTATTTTAAAGATTACCATGGGTTTATTTGAACTTCCATCCCGATTAAATCTCATCTTTCCGCCATAGATGGTCTGAAAAGAAGGATCCGTCCAGATGGCTTTCTCAAGGTCAGCCCCGCTGAGAGGGTTTCCCCCGTCTTTGAGGACACGCTTTATCAGTTCCGGAAAGATATTATAAACAGCGTCATAATAATTCGCAGCAAAAAGATCGGGGGACTCTTTCCATTTTGCTTCGTAATCTTCCACAAAACGACGGGCTGAGGGATCAGAACTTTCCCGGTTGAAATAATCTCCCGGAATATAAACATTTTCACTTGTCTTACCTGCGATGGCATTCCAATCCGTATTCCAATCCGGGACCGTCACAGGAATATCCATGCCCATTTCTCTGGCCTGCCTGATAATAAACGCCTGATCCTGTCCTGTGGAAATGTCATAAATCGCATCTGGTTTACCCGCCATAATCCGAGTGAGATAAGGCGTGTAATCCGTCAGTCCGGGGAGATGCGGCTCCGTGGCAACGATGAGGCCGCCCATTTTGGTCCATATCGGTCTGACAAGAGTTTCAGCAGGAATTGCGCCAGCCGGATCAGCAATATGGATGATCCCTAAACGTCGCACATTCATTTCCCAAAAATATTTGAGCATCGGGGGAACCATCTGATTCTGAGACAGTTTGGTTGAATACAGATAAGGCTTATTTGAAAGCTTGGGACTGTATGCCCCGCCGTTTATCATCAGAATTCGCCCGGTCGCACAGACAGGCTGGATGCCCAGTGTAATGGTGCTGAATGAACTCAGCACACACGGAATCCTGTCAATGACGGACATCTTTTGCACACCCGTAAGTGCCAGGCCCACATCAACATTTTTAAAATCCGTAATAACCAGTTTGAATTTGTATCCTTCCACGCCGCCGGCGGCATTGATATGGTCAATTCCGATAAGCGCGCCCCGACTCATCACACGGCCATAATATGCCTGGGGACCCGTCATTGGAAATAAGGCTCCGATGGGAAACATTTTCATCTCCGCACCGTATGAAGGTGCGGAACTTAAAACAAATACTGTAAAACACGCGAAAAGCATTCTGAAATTCTTCATAAGCGTACCTCCTTCTGAGTTGGTATGGTTCCCAGGTCCTGCCTGGGAACGGGTTCCTTTGCCTCCTCGCCGACCAGAGCGACAAGTTCAACAACCATGGCTCTCATCTGTTCCGCCTGAACATTCATCTCCTTGGAAACTGAAGCGGATTGTTCAGCGTTGGCGGCGTTTTGCTGAGTCATATCATCCATGCTGGCCATGTTTTTGCTGACCTGTTCAATTTTCCCGGTATGCTCTTTGCTCGCCTCGGTGACTGTGCTGGTTCTCTCCCCCATTCCTGTGGCTGACTCAATAATGCCTTCAAAGTCAGTATTGATAACCCTTATTGAATGTGAGGCATTAAGAACCCTTTGTATGATGTTGCTTAATAATTCCTGGGTGTTTTTCGCCGCATCTGCCGTTCTTATTGCGAGATTTCTCACTTCATCAGCCACTACCGCAAATCCGCTCCCTGCCTCACCGGCCCGTGCCGCTTCCACCGCCGCATTCAGCGATAACAGGTTGGTTTGAAATGCAATGTTGTCAATTGTTTTGATAAGCTGACCAATCTGTCCGCTGTCCGCCTCAACCTGAGACATTTCCTTTGTTATTTTGACAAGGGCTTTCAAAGCCTGTACGGATTTTCTTATGTTTTTATTTATTAACTGATCAACGCCCAGTATTGTTTTCAACGTCTTCTGACTCATATGAGATATTTGCTCCAGAGATGAGGATGTCTCTTCCAAAGACGCGGCCTGATGGGATGAATCTTTGGCCAATGACTGGCTCGCTAATGATATCTGTCCGGCAGTGGCAGCCACCTGATCAGATATTTGGGTAAGTCCCGCAACAACCCGGTTAACAGATTTGACAATCCCGTAATTGATAAACGAGGATAAAATGACACCGATAATAACGGAGCTGATTCCGATCAGGGCTAAAATATTTATGATTTCAAAAATTTTGGCTTTTGTCACTGCCTGGGGGATGCTGAAAGCAACGTAACCGATTGTATTTCCGTTATATGTCACAGGTTTTAGGATTGAATCATATTCTTCGTTTTTTTTATCAACCAAGGTCACTATTTTATCAGAAAAGGAAATATTTTTTCCAATATCAGGCAGTTGAATTTGTCCACCGATCAATTTTCCATGGTGATCATACAAACTGACATTCACGCCCATCTCATGGTCAAATGTCACCATATCAAGTTCCAGAGATTTTTCCATGATAAAATAACCGATCCTTGCACCCTGTTTGAATTGCGACCCGAAATCCGAGGCATCTGCAATATTAATATACTCAAGGTGTGCGACAATCCGAATGATCTTACCATCACTCTGTATGCCATATGTTAAATCCGGCAGGTAGGTTTCAGGATAAATCCCGAGATCGCTGATTTCCTCTTCCTCAATATCTCCGCCTTTTCGTGCGATTAAGGTATGCGTTCCTGCATTAACCCGGATTAATCCCCCCGCGCCTTTGTCAAAATAGATTTGCAGAATATCGGTACCTGTAAATTTTGTGGGAAAATAAAACGCAAAACGGTCCAGTTCCAGAGCAGAGCCAATGTCAAACAGGTCAGGGAGTGACGGAAAGTAAAAATAATTTTGCTGAATACAGTTCAGTAAAATTCTGGCAGTGTGGGATTTGTCTGAAAATGCTTTAAAATTATTATCCAATTCTTTTATATTCTGATGTATAAGTCTCTCAAAACGCATGATGGCACTATCTATCCGGGCCTGATTCTGATGTTTTATCTGCTTGTGGTTTAAATAGGCAGATGCCAGAATTGACATCAGAACAGTTCCAAAGACAAGTATGAAAGAATATAATATGAGTTTTTTCTTAATAGTGAAATTCATTCTATTCTCCGAGCTGGCATAAAGAAAGTTATTTTAAAATTGAAACAATTTCCTTTAAAATTGTCAGAAGCTTCTATAGCACTAAAACGCTTTTAAGAAAAGTTTTTTTTGCGCCTTTCACCTGATTCGATGAAACTGTCTGTTGATGGTGCGCTGCGCTTGTAAATTTACCCCTTGCGTTCCGATCTTTTCCGGTGTAAAGATTGCAGAATCAGCAGATGGGAAATTCCCATGACCCGGACTGACGATCAATCTTAACTTTGGCGGCGGGAATGCCCGGGATTTGGCAAGCCCGGGAGTGGAAATTTCCATCTGACGGGAACATGGATATGGAAACCTGGAAAGGGGCACATCGGCACAATGGCGACAGACACCTTGGACAAAGTTGCCTGGAAAAAGATTCTGGCACATTACCGGGCATGATAACCGTCAACGCTGCGGACACGGTTATCTTGCAGGATGATGCCTTCCTGAGTACATCAAGCACAGGCGGCGTACTGGCAGGTGCAATTCGTCTGGATGCCGCCAATCTGAAACTTTCCGGCAGTGCTTCTGTAACTTCGACAAGTGAGATGGATTGAAACGAACAAAGAGAATTAGAAAACGGGAAGCCTTCGCTCAGGCAGGGAGTCACTGCGCAGGGCTGTGTCATTTTTGGAAGATCGGGGATATCGGTCTCAGTGCAAAATTTTAAAACTTACATGGGAGAAACCTTATAATGGCATTTACAGATTTCAAGTCCGTTGATCAGGTTCAGGAAGAATATGGTATCTCATACAAAGAAACCATGTTTATCCAAAACAAAAATTTTGAACCGTCGGAGTTGCTTTCAGAGGAATTTGAATTCAACAGGGAGAACATTGATGTGACCATTTCAGAGGAATCCCGATGCGAACATCTCATCATTCCGATTCTCCGGGAAATCTATAAGCATCACTTCAGGGAGTACGCATTCTGGAGTCATAAGTTCATCCATATTGATGACAAACTCAGGGGAACTCCTGACTACATGTTCTCAAGCAGATCAAAACTGGGCAAGACGGTTTTGGAAATGCCGCTGATCCTCGTTGTCGAAGCAAAGAAAAATGATTTCTGTCTGGGCTGGGGGCAATGTCTGGCAGAGCTGGTCGCTGCCCAGAAGCTGAACAATGACAACGAGAAATCTGTTTATGGGGTTGTGACAGATGGGGAAATATGGCAATTCGGCAATCTTACAGATAAAATTTTTACAAAAGAGACGCTGAAGCTGAGTGATCTGTCCGAAATATTAGGCACTCTTGATTATATCCTGGAAAAAGCAAAAGAAAATTTTGCATTGCAGACCGTCTGAGATTGTCCGTGATGAATATCCGCCACGCTTCGGGATCAGTGTCAGTCGTCAGTTGACAAAATTTTCGGCAAAAGTCAGGGCGTTTTATTTTGAAAAATGTCCTGAAACAGGGGACGAATTTATAAGTTGCTGTATCAGGGGATTTTGGTGTGAATACTTTTTACCCGGTTGGAAGTTTATACATATAATGATTCGGATATTTTTTATCCACCATCATATTTTTCCTACAGGGATGCAATATAAGAAAAGGATTGACAGTAGCTATGGGAATGCAATATTAAGGAAAGAATCAGGGGCGGTGATGTACAGTATCCCTCCAAATTTTGTTTTTAAACAAAAACAAAATATCAGGATTCGGCAATCCTGGCACAGATATTGCTATGTTAATTTACACAGAATTTCAGAAGCGATGGTCAAGGCCCAATTCATTTTTAAACGAAAGCAATGGAAAGTGTGAGATAATGAACAGGAATAAAACATCTGAAAAAATGCCCTTCCCCTTTCGTGCAGTCTTTCTCACGGCAATCATCACGCTGGTGCTGACAGTGGGAGCAGGCTATTTCCTCGGCTATCACAACCCCCATGGTCCCACCTCCCAAACCGGGGACACTGAGAATCTTTTTGAGGAAGTAACAGAAACTACGCTGTATACCTGCGGAATGCATCCCTGGATCATCACGGAAGAGCCGGGAACCTGCCCCATCTGCGGCATGAACCTCACCCCCAAACGGGATGAGGGAACTTCCGGCGAAGATGAAAAAGGCGAAAGGGAAATTGCCTACTGGCGAGCTCCCATGAACCCCACCGAGATATACGACAAACCAGGGAAGAGTGCTATGGGCATGGACCTGGTTCCTGTTTATGAAGATGAAATCATAGGAGGCGTTGAGATAAAGATTGATCCTGTGACCCAGCAGAACATGGGTATTCGCACAGCAACTGTTGAAAAAGGGCCTCTGGTTCACACGATTCGCACTTACGGGCACATCACTTATGACGAAACCCGTACCGCACAGGTCAGTCTTAAATTCAACGGATGGATCGAGAAGCTGCATGTGGATTTTACGGGCCAACTGATTGAAAAAGATCAGCCTCTGTTTGAAGTCTATTCCCCGCAGCTCCTGGCCGCACAGGAGGAGTACCTGATCGCCTATCGCACCAGAAGGAGTAAAGATATGCTCGCATCTGCGCGACGCAGGCTCCGCTATTTTGACATCGCAGAAAGTGAAATCCGGGCTGTTGAAAAATCCGGCACAGTTAAAAAGGCCCTGACCATCCGCTCGCCGTTTACCGGCGTGGTCACGCATAAAAACGCGGTGGAAGGCGGCTTTGTAAAAGCCGGAACCACCGTCTATCGGATTGCGGATCTTTCCCGGGTATGGGTCGAGGCCCACATTTACGAATACGAACTGAGCCAGGTTTCCCCGGGTCAGGATGCGGAGATGAGGCTCCCCTATCTTCCGGGCAAAGTCTATTCCGGAAAGGTGGCGTATATTTATCCCTATCTCCAGAAAAAAACCCGGGATGTGGTGATCCGTCTGGAGTTTGAGAATCCGAATCTGGAGCTGAAACCTGATATGTATGCGGATGTGTATATAAAGACCGCCGCCGAAGGCGAAGGAATTCTCATTCCGTCAGAAGCGGTGATCCGATCCGGAGAGCGGAACGTGGTTTTCGTCACGCGGGAGAACGGCAAATTCACACCTCGGCAGGTTTCTCTTGGCATGACACTTGACCGCGGAAACATCCTGATTCTGACAGGACTTGCCCCGGGGGAAACCGTTGTGACTTCAGGCCAGTTCCTTCTTGATTCGGAATCAAAGCTGAAAGAGGCGGTGCAGAAGATGTTGGAGGCCAAAAAGGGTAAGCCAAAGGAAACAAAGGAAGATGACTTCTTCGGAGATATGGAAAAAGAGGACGACTTCTTTGAAGACATGGAAAAAGAGGACGACTTCTTCAAAGACATGGAATAGCAACCCACAACCCGGAGACCCTGACAATGATCGAAAAGATAATAGAATGGTCCATTCATAACAAGTTCATTGTGATCCTGGCCACTGTGTTCGTGATTCTTGGCGGCGGTCTGGCAATGATGGAGACACCCATTGACGCCATCCCTGATCTCTCGGACGTTCAGGTGATTATCTACACCAAGTATTCCGGGCAGGCCCCCCAGGTTGTGGAAGAGCAGGTAACATATCCGCTCACCACCGCCATGCTGAGCGTACCTTATGCAAAAGTGGTCCGGGGGTACTCCTTTTTTGGGGTATCCTTTGTCTATATCATCTTCGAGGATGGAACCGATCTTTACTGGGCGCGTTCCAGAGTGCTAGAATATCTGAACTTTGTTTCCGGCAGACTCCCCGCGGGCGTTACCCCGAGCCTCGGGCCCGATGCCACCGGTGTCGGATGGATATATGAATATATCCTCATGGATACCACGGGAAAGCATGATCTCCAGAAACTCAGGAGCCTTCAGGACTGGTATCTCCGTTATGAACTTACAGCGGTGCCCGGAGTCTCCGAGGTGGCGAGCATCGGCGGATTTGTGAAACAGTACCAGGTGGAGGTTGACCCCAACAAACTTCTTGCTTATGATCTGCCCATTCAGAAGGTGAGAATGGCAATAAAGCGATCCAACAATGACGTGGGCGGAAAGCTTGTGGAGATGGGGGAGACCGAGTTCATGGTGCGCGGGCTGGGCTACATCCGTTCTTTGGAAGATTTGGAAAATATCGCGGTCGGGGTGGATCAGATGGGAACGCCCATTCTTCTCAGGAACATCGCCAACATTCAGATCGGGCCTGAGCTTCGCCGGGGAATTCTGGAATGGAACGGCCAAGGGGAAGTCGTGGGCGGCATTGTCATCATGCGCTATGGCGAGAATGCGCTGGAGGTGATCCGCAAGGTGAAAGAGAAACTCAGGGATTTGGAAAAAGGACTTCCCAAAGGCGTAGTGATCAAGATGGGGTATGACCGCTCAGGACTTATCCAAAGAGGCGTCAACACGCTCAAAACAAAGCTCATTGAGGAAATGAGCGTGGTGGCCGTGATCTGTGTTATTTTCCTCCTCCACTTCCGATCTGCCTTTGTGACCATCTTCACCCTGCCGGTGGGCATTCTGATGGCGTTTCTCATCATGTATTTTCTGGGCATCAACGCCAACATTATGAGTCTGGGAGGCATCGCCATTGCCATCGGAGTCATGGTGGATGCGTCGGTGGTTCTGGTGGAGAACGCACACAAGCATCTTGAAAAGGACCGCGGCCGAAAGTCCCATACGGAGATTATTCTGGCCGCGTCCAAAGAGGTGGGACCGGCCCTGTTTTACAGCCTTCTGATCATCACAGTTTCTTTTCTGCCGGTCTTCACCCTCCAGGAGCAGTCAGGGCGCCTCTTCAAACCCTTGGCTTATACAAAAACCTTTGCCATAGCCGCGTCTTCGGTCCTGGCGATCACCATTGTTCCGGTGCTTATGACCTTTTTCATCCGGGAGGAGCCCATTGATCCCGGCATCTCGAAAAAGCGCAAGGCTCTGATCTGGATCGCGGCTTTGGCAGGCTCTCCGCTTCTTGTCATCGCGGGAGGAGCCGCTGGTCTTGAGCTTCCGGACTGGAGTTTGGTGGCCGCGCTGGCGTTTTCGCTGTTCATCTTCCTGTGTCTCATCCGCCAGAAGATCATACCTGAGGCGAAGAATCCTCTGAGCCGATTTTTTATCCGGCTTTATCTTCCCCTGATCAAATGGGTGCTTAAATGGCGAAAAACCACAATTCTGCTGGCGATGCTCATGGTGGCGGTCTCGTATTATCCCGCGTCCCAACTGGGAAGCGAATTTATGCCGCCCCTGGATGAAGGCGACCTTCTCTATATGCCCACGACGCTTCCGGGCATCTCCGTGACCAAGGCCAAGGAACTGCTCCAGCAGACAGATAAGATCATCCAGCGGTTCCCGGAGGTGCGCCATACCCTCGGCAAAATCGGACGGGCCGAAACGTCCACCGATCCCGCGCCCCTCTCCATGATCGAGACGACCATCATGCTCCGGTCGGACGCGGAATATGAGATGATACCGGTGAACCGGTTTTTCTCGGACTGGCCGGGCTGGCTCAAAGAGCCGCTGACGTGGTTCTGGCCGGAAGTTATAAAGGGGAAGATTCTTCACGAATGGCGGAAGAAACAGATCAGACGGTTTTTCTCGGACTGGCCAGGCTGGCTCAGAACGCCGCTGACGTGGTTCTGGCCCGAGGAACGGTATATTACCATTGACGAACTCGCTGAGGACCTTGACCGGGCCATTCAGTTTCCTGGGCTGACCAACGCGTGGACCATGCCCATCAAAACCCGGATTGACATGCTCTCCACCGGGATCAAGACGCCTGTGGGAATCAAGCTTATGGGCCCGGATCTGGATGTCCTCTCGGAACTGGGTTCCAGAATTGAGGCGGTGGTTCAGGAGATTCCAGGCACTCTTTCTGCCTATTCTGAGCGGGTCACGGGCGGAAATTATCTTGACTTTGATATTCGGAGAGATCATATTGCAAGGTACGGGCTGACGGTTGGAGATGTGCAGGATGTGATCATGACGGCTATCGGCGGGATGAACATGACCTACACAGTTGAAGGGCTGGAGCGATACCCGGTCAGTCTGCGGTACAACCGCGAACTCAGGGATGACATTGAGCGGCTCAGACGCGTTCTTGTGCCCACACCCACGGGCGCGCAGGTTCCGCTGGCCCAGTTGGCGGATTTGTCCGTTCACAAAGGACCCGCGGGCATCAAGAGCGAAAACTCCCGCCGGACTGCCTGGATATATGTGGATCTGAGGGGCGTGGATGTGGGGTCTTATGTGAAACAGGCCAAAGCGGTGGTGGATCGGGAGATTGATCTTCCCACCGGATATTCCATTGTGTGGTCGGGGCAGTATGAGTACATGGAAAAAGCCCGAAAGACCCTGAATGTGATTATTCCGGTGACGCTGGGGATAATCTTCATCCTGCTCTACATCCATTTCAACAGCATCACCGAGGCTGCCATGGTGATGGCAAGCCTTCCGTTTGCGCTGGTGGGAGGCGTGTGGCTGCTTTACTTCCTCGGATATAATATTTCCGTGGCCGTGATGGTGGGATTTATTGCGCTGGCAGGACTTGCAGCCGAGACCGGCGTGGTCATGCTCGTCTATCTGGATGAAACTTTTCATGTGCGTCAGGTGAAAGATGAGATGAATAGTGCGGAGGACCTTCATGCGGCCATCATTGAGGGGGCCGTCGAAAGGGTGAGACCCAAGCTGATGACCGTCGCCACCACGCTCATCGGGCTTTTGCCGGTGATGTGGGGGACCGAGACCGGTTCTCAGGTTATGAAACGGATCGCCTCGCCCATGGTGGGAGGACTGATATCCTCCACCGTGCTTACGCTGGTAATCATCCCCGCGGTGTATGATATCTGGAAAAGATGGGAGTTGCGGAAAACGCTGAAATCCGGCCATGAGATGAAGTA
>JAOZLU010000007.1:10941-35195 GCA_029934695.1 Desulfobacterales bacterium
TCTGGAAAAGATGGGAGTTGCGGAAAACGCTGAAATCCGGCCATGAGATGAAGTAGCGCAATTTTTCAAATTGCGTTTGGGATGTAGCGCAATTTTCCAAATTGCACCCGGACAAATTGCAAATTTGCCTTACAACATTTAACGCTTTAAAAAGAAAGGAAAAAGGATTATGAAAAAAGTGGTAAGCATTATCACAATCGCAGTTGTTCTGAGTATGGCTCTTATCATTCCGGCTGTTGCGGGAAATGAGAAGCACGGCAAGGAGATGCACAAGACGATGGATCATTCCGACCATACGGGGATGCTGATCCATGAATCCAGTGTGGACGGTCATAAGCTGGCCTACCATCTTATTGACATGAAGGAAAAGATGAAAGGCATGAAAAATATGCCGGAAATGAAGGACACCCATCATCTGATGCTTTTCATTGAAGATGCTCACGGTCACAAAATGGAGAAAGGCAAAGTGGGGTATCTCGTGACAGGACCTGGAGATTCCAAGCAGAAACTGATGTGTATGGGCATGAAAGGCGGTTTCGGTGCGGATGTCAATTTGGGAGCCAAAGGCGTTTATACCATAAAAGCCAAAGTTATGGCTGGCGACAAGAAGCTGAAAGATGAGTTTACTTATGAAGTAAAATAAGCCCATACAAAGCAGGCACTCGTTCCTCGTTCCCAGGCTCCGCCTGGGAACGTATCGTATACAGAATTTCCACGGCCTTGCCAGGCTCCCCTATATGCCGGTAGGCAATTGAAAGCAAATCCATCCGGTCAGAGAGGTCTGAGATGTCGTAACCCTGAAGCAGGAGGTTCCTCAGACTTTCATCCGTCTCCTTCTCTGCCACCTGTTGCAACTTTTTTATCAGCCTAATCTCATTTTCACGATGTTCCGCGGCCCTGCCCATTCCTCTCTGACCTCATAAAGCAGTGCCCAGCACTCCTCCCCTTTGATCGCCGACGGCCAGGGGCAGAGTTTTTCCAGAAGGCGTTCAAAGTTCCGGCAAAAACGGTGACGCACATACGTCCGTCTCTGCCTGCCATAGAACCAAAAAATGATTTTGTCGTAAAGATATCCCAGTCACTGGCAAACTTCCGTCTTGTCTGCGGAGGACTTTTTGTAATTTTTGCTTTCATCATTGTCACCAATTGTCATGAGTTGACCACAGCAGCACCTCTTTTTTCAACTGTTCTTCCATTTCGTCCTCGGCCATATCCAGATCATAATCTGTCTGCAGCCAATTTTTCCCGGGTGATACTCATGGGCATGAGAAATTCCTCAAGCAGAATTTCGCCGGGTGGGCAGGAGGCAGTTTTTCTTTATTCCTCGGTATTCTCCTTTCTCTTATTGAGATTGGAAACTCCTCATCTGCGTCAGGGGTTAATATATCCGCAGGTATGCCGAGTCCCTTTTCAAGCCTGATTATCATATCAGGAGTGAGGCTTCGTTCATGGTTCAGTATTTTGGAAACTATTTTTTTTGTGCCAATATAATGCTCCAGATCACTTCTTTCAAGCTTTTTCCATTCCATAATGCATTTCAGGGCTTCGGCAGGATCGGGCGCATCAATAGGATAGTTCTTCTCCTCATAAGCTTGGGACAGAACAGAAAGCACTTCAAGTTCATTAAATTCGGGAGTGCCGGGTTCGGCATCAATGAGTTCGTCAATTCTGGACATGGCCTCATCATAGTCTTCTTCGGTTCTTATGGGCTTAATCATCATTGAAATCTCCATGTAAAATAAGTTGTTCAGATTGTATTGGCATCAATTTTGTCATAATCAGCGTGAGTGCCGACAAATCTGATATACACCCGTTGTAACTCATAGATAACTTTCACAATAAGTCTGTAGTTGTTCCCTTTTATATTAAAACAGACTCTGTCATTACGCAAAAAATCAGCAGTTCCGAATATCTCTCTGATATCAGAAGGGTTTTGCCATTTGGCTCTTTTGACAATCCCGTACCATGTTCTCAAAGCCTGTTCAGTATCAGGATGTTTTTGCCAGAATTCCATCAATGTGCGTCTTTTTAAGATGTGCATGATTCAATTTGTACCGATTTGTGAACAGCAATATTTTAAAAAATTGTAGTCCCAGCCAGAACCTCGGGGACATTCCGAAGAATATTCCCAGGCGCAAGGCGATGTTGGCGGTTGCCGGGCATTCAGAGCAGCCACACCGCAGTCAAATTTTTTCCTGTTATGATTCTTGTTGAGCAACTTGATCTTCAGCATTTTCAAAGGCATCCTTATATGCTTTCATTGCTTTGCTTAATTCATATAAATATGACTGAAATGTTTCATTGCATTTCAACAAGTCCTTATCCCTAATCCGTGTAGATGGGCCAGGAAGTTTTCCCATTCCGGATCAAAAAGAAATTCCCAAGATTTATTTTTGTCCACCCTTCCCAAATTAAATTAATAATCAGGAATAATTATAGAATGAACAGAGCCGTGTGTCAACCTCAAAAAAAATTATGCAAATCAAGGCTTGCATTTGTGGAAGAATATGTTATAGCTGAGTTTATGATCGCCTAAAGGCGGAACTACGAACTGGAACTGGGGAAAATGATGTTATAGCTGGCCAGGAGACCGCGCTGGAAGAATCCCTCACAAAACAGATCGCAGAGGCGGTTGAGGCGTGGTGTGAGGCCCGGCCGGAAATATTCAGTGCTTATGTGGAAAATGTGAGGAGCGCCTGCGGGGATTGTTGTGGGGCTGATTGTGGCACTTATTCAGAAATTGGGTGCTAAATCTGATTCCTAGTTCGTGGGCGAGGCAGAGCCTCGAAAAATGCGTTCCCAGGCGGAGCCTGGGAACGAGAACTCTTTGGAACGAGAATTCTCTTTGGGAGAGAAAAATGAAAAAATCTTTGCTTTTCATATCTTTTATGACAGCAATCGTCATTTTGGGGGGTGGGATATGTCCCTCCAAAGCAGCGGATATGCTGTCTTCAGACGCGCTGGAAGCCCGTCTGTCTGAAGCGGCATCGGTTTCGGACCTTGTCACTTATGCATATCAGAAAAACCCCTCAGTCCGCGCGGCGAGGGAAGGATGGCGGGCCACGGTGGAGAAGTATCGGCTGATCACGGCGTATCCTGATCCCCAACTGATGGTCACCTATTTTCCGGAGCCGATTCAGACCCGCCTCGGGCCCCAGGATTGGAACGCCAGCCTTTCCCAGATGATTCCCTATCCGGGAAAGCTCGAAAAAACAGGTGAAATTGTTCAGGCAGACGCCCGCGTCGCACGTCTGAATCTGGATAAAACCATTCGGGATGTCACCGTCTTGATCCTTGAATCCTTTCATGAACTGGGATATATTCGGGAGGCCAAACGCATTGCCGCCCAGAACATCACGCTTCTTGATCATCTCCGGAAGGCGGGGGAAACAGCTTATGCACAGGACCGGGCCGCATTTCTGGATGTGGTCAAGGCCCAGTCCCAGTCTGCCCAACTGCGTTACGACGCGCTGCTTCTTGACGAACTGGAACTCACGGAGATGACACGGCTCAACGGACTTCTGAACCGTCCCCCTGACGCGCCTGTGGGTCATCTTGAAAAACTGCCCTTTCGGGCGATTACCCGTTCACCGGAGGACATCTGTCATCTGGCGGAAACAAATCAGGAGGAAATCCGGATGGCCCAGACCCGTGTGGAAAAAGCCGACGCACAGACGGAACTGGCGCGGTATCAGAACCTTCCAAGTTTCAAAGTGGGAATCTTTTATGCCTCTATCGGATCTCCCGAAGTTTCGACACCTCCGCCGGATGCGGGACAGGATGCTGTGGGCATTCAGTTCGGAGTAAGCCTTCCGCTCTGGTCAGGCAAAAACGACGGCCGCATGGAACGTGCCCGGGCAGAAGCGGAAAGGTTCAGAGCTGTCAAGACCGCCCGGATTCTCGAAACCCGGACCCGGATTTACAACCTTTTTTTCCGTCTCCAGAACGCACAACGACTCATCTCTCTTTACAGGGATCAGATGCTGCCCCAGGCCGCAAAGTCCATGGAAATGGCTGAGACTTGGTTCAGAGAGGGAGAGGGAAGTTTTTCCGATTTTGCGGAAACCCAGTCCGCTTTTTACAACTTTCAACTGTCCCTTGCCAGGGCCGGGGCTGACTACGGAAAATATCTCGTCCGCCTTGAGAAGCTTGCAGGCGAAACGCTGACGGAGAATTTTTCTTCTCACTCCCAGGAGAAATCACCAGCCGGAGACAACCCCGGAGAGGAGCGGCCCATGACATCGGCCCGCCGATGACATACGCACAGATGAAAATCCCGGAGACCGGACGGAGTGCAAAAATGGATCTGCTCAGGACGTGGATTACTGTAATGGAATTTTTGCTGCCTGGAAACCGCAGACGAAATTATTGAATATATTTTGATTTACAGAGGAGGAAAAATGAACCTAAGCATCCTGATTCTGATAGTCATGTCCCTCGTGTCTCCATCATCAGCGGCTCACGCGGATTATCAGGATTTGAAAAATGACTTTGAGACTTATGCCCCGCCTCCCTATTTTGAGTCCCGGACGCGTTCCGCGCCTGTGCCTGCTGATGCGGAGCTGCCACAGGATACGGATTTTGAAACTGAGAAAAAACGCATCAGGGAGATGAAGACGCTCTGGGAGCGTTCCCTCTCCGTCACCGGAAAGGAGACATCTTATGTCCGCATTCATCCGGCGCGTCTGAAAAAACTCCGACCCGCGGCATCTGACGACAAATTGGCAATTGCCAGAGTCCGGCGAAAGTTTTCCCTGGCCGATCTTGAGGCACTGGTTCTGCTGCGGAATCCGGGGATCAGGGCAGAGGAAAACAGGCTCCGGGCGGCTGCCGAGACATTCAGCCAGATATCGGAACTTGACGAAATCCTTCGCAAATACACTGCTTACACAGAAGCACTCATGCCGGGTGTCGGGCCGATGAAAGGCAAAGACCCTGTGAAGATGAAGTTTCCCTTTCCCGGGATACTGGCCCTGAAAGGGCAAATTGTAAACCAGGAAGTGAAGGCCGTGCATGAAAACGTGGAAGTGGCCCGCCGCAAGGCCGTCACCGCAGCCAGGAAAGCGTACTGGAACCTCGTCTTTGTCCGCAAGTCACGGAAGATCACCGGGGAAACACTGAAACACTTCCGCCAGTTGGAGACTGTGGCGACGACCCGCTACAAGTCCGGGACCACGAGTTTTCAGGATGTGATCAAAGCGGAGATCCGGCGTGAGATTCTCGAAGAGGACCTGCGGACGCTCCGGGAGAAACAGCGGAATATTGAAGCAAAGATTCTCGAACTCCTGAACCTTCCCCCCGGGGTTCAACTGGGGAATCCTAAGGACCGCAAGCCGGCGGGGAAGAAAATATCCCTCAAATCCCTCTATCCCCTGGCAAGAGAAAATCGTCAGGAGCTTAGGCGCATGCGTGCGATGATCGGCAAAATGGAGCGGATGGTTGAGATGGCTGAGACAATGATCCTTCCGCCCTATACGCTGAACCTGTCTCTTTACGAGGATGAGGCAGTTATGAAAACCGGATCAGCGGCCATGAAGGAATCTTTTCCCGTATCAACATCAGCGTCAAGAGGAGCCGGTCTGCCCAAAATGCCCTGGTACGGGACCCAGAACGCGTATCTTCGCCAGACCCGGCAGAAGCTCCATGCGCTCAGGGAGGACCTTCGCAGTGCTGAAGCCATGACGGCCACGATGGTCCGGAACGCCTGGTCTGAACTTGACAGGGCGAGGCGGGAAGCCGCACTTTACGGGAACACGCTTATTGATCTCTCGCGATCCGCGCTTGATGTTTCCACACGGGGCTATGAGTCCGGAACCGTCTCATTTGCCGACGTGACAGGTTCCTATACAAACTGGCTCAGGGTGCGCCTGACCTTGGATCGGAAACGGAGCGATATCGGTATTGCGTTGGCGGACTTGGAGGAGGCTGTGGGGACGGCACTGAAGTAATCAGGGGAAAGTAAAAATCTCGTCAGTCATAAGTTCTCGTAACATGCTGAAATCATTGAAACCATAAAAGCAGGCACGAAATGCTCGGTTCTGATAATTTCAGCTATGATGTTTGCTCTTAATCAAATGAACGCGTTAAGATTAAGCTGATTATAACCGATTTAGCTTGTAGGGTGGGTGGAGGCTTTCGATTTTTTACGCAGTAAAAAACGAAACCGCAACCCACCTTATAAACATAAACGAAATCATTGAACATATTTGGATTTACAGAGAAGGAGAGAAAAAGTGAACAAAAAAGTTGTGATCAGCGCGGCGATAACAGGTTCAATCCATACGCCCTCCATGTCGCCCCATCTTCCAATCACGCCTGAGCAGATCGCTCAGGAGGCCATAGACGCGGCCCGGGCCGGTGCGGCCGTTGTGCATATCCATGCCCGCAATCCCGAAAACGGCATGCCATCGGCGGACTTGGAACTTTTCAAAAGGATTATTGAGAAAATACGCTCCGAATCAGACGTTATCTTATGCACCACCACAGGCGGCGGTGTCGGCATGACGGTGGAACAACGGATGGGTGTAGTCCCTGAATTCAAACCGGAGCTTGCCTCGTTTAACATGGGATCCATAAATTTCGGCATCTTCCCCCTCGCGGAGAAGGTGAACGATTGGAAATACGATTGGGAGAAACCCTATTTGGAGAGTACCAAGGGATTTGTGTTTACCAACTATTTCAAAGACATGGAAATTTTCTGCAAGCGCATGAGGGAGGCCAGGACCAAGCCGGAACTGGAAGTCTATGATGTGGGCCACATATACAACACAGCCTATCTGCTTTCAAAAGGAATGCTCGACCCGCCCATCTATCTGCAATTTGTCATGGGCGTGTTAGGCGGAATTCAGGCGACGCTCTATGATCTCTTACATCTGAAGCAGGTGGCCGACCGGACGTTCGGAGAAAAAAATTATCGCTGGTCCGCTTTCGGAACCGGACGAATGGAATTCCCCATTTGCACTACAGCAGCTTTGCTGGGGGGTGCCTGCCGTGTGGGCCTGGAGGATAATCTTTTTATTTCAAAAGGGGTCTTGGCCCGGAGCAATGCGGAACTTGTGGAAAAGATGGTTCGGATTATCGGCGAGTATTCCCTTGAACCGGCCACACCGGATGAGGCTCGCAAAATGCTTGCGATTCCGGGGCGATGAATGACTTATTATCATAAGACATGGGAGTGCTGACGGTTTCAGATGCAGAAACCTGGCATCTCCATTTCATGCTTTTCTTATGAATGTCGGTGAAGATGACATCTGCTGGAAAATGCCTGAAAAGAATGGTTCAGAAAAAACGACAATCATGAAAAAAAACATCATTTTTTTCAACCCGGCAGGTGTTGTATTTTCCCGAAACACAGAAGACCGTCATGAATTTCTTTCGGTGTTTGTCGAGCCGAAAAAAATGATCTCATCAGCCAAAATTTTTTTTGAAAAGAATGTTGATTTTAAAGAAATGTATGACATAGACGATCCTCACCTTGAGCACATTTTGAAACTGTTGCTCTCCGAAGTGCGGTCGGAGAATAAAAACGGAAGTTTGTTCATGGAAAATCTGACAACACTTCTTTCACTGCATTTTTTGAAAAACTATGCAGTTTCAAATTCCAACCTGACAGATAATATCGGCGGCCTCACAAAAATGGAATAT
Organism: Desulfobacterales bacterium; assembly: GCA_029934695.1. Lineage (GTDB taxonomy): Bacteria > Desulfobacterota > Desulfobacteria > Desulfobacterales > 4be13 > JAOZLU01. The sequence goes on from JAOZLU010000007.1 coordinate 18,586, forward strand.
GAAAAAATACTCGTGTATGTTGACAGAAACCTGACAGAGGACCTCAGACTTGATCATTTGGCAAAAGAAATGGTAATGGACAAATTCCAATTGATAAGAAAGTTCAAATCATTCGCCAAAATCACTCCGTATCAGTTCATAATGCAGAAGAGACTGGAACACAGCAGGCATTTGCTGAAGGACCCCGGGCATTCATTGACCGAGATCGCCTATATGCTGAATTTTTCCGACCAGTCTCATTTTTCCAATTCTTTTGCAAAGATGTACGGGGTTACACCTGACAAATTCAGAAAAACGGATGACAAGAAACATATCAGAAAGAAGCGGCATATAACATCGGCCCGCCGATGACTTATGCACATAAGAAAATTCCGGAGACGGAGTGCAAAAATGGATCTGCTCAGGACGTGTATTACTGTTGGCTGATTAATTCCAAAATATGTTCCGCCAAATATATCGGTATCGAAACAAGCCGGTATTTCACGGGTTTCCCCAAAGTCGTCTTCACCCTGATATCTTCAACCAACGGCAGATTCAGATTGCAGCGGACCGCCAAATTGAGGCTTTTTTCGGCCATGAACTGATGAAGTGATTTCATGGTGCCCGCGGGTCCGGCTTTCACCTCCACCGGAACAATGCGGTTCCCCTGTTGGATGACATAGTCTATTTCTCCGAGCCTCCCTCCGGTCCGTTGCCAGTAAAAAAGCAGCGGATCGGCTGACGGTGCCTGTGCGGAACGTAACTGCTGGCCGACAAACTGCTCGGCAAGTCCGCCCTTGTTTGAAAAAACCATATTGCTGAAATCCGGGCGGTTCATTGAAGACAGACCGAACTGAACGGAAGCCAATCCGATATCCAGCATCAGGGCTTTGAAGAATTTTTCATTCGACTCCGCGCCCAGAGGCAGGCCGTTGCCACTGGTATGCAGAACTTTTGAACAAACCCTTGCCTGAGACAGCAGATTGAAGGCCTTTTTTATCGGAGCCGTTTTAAGGGACGGATCGACCCGGGTATATACAAATTTATTCCCCAGTTGTTTCGATACGGACAGGAATATTCTTGCCAGCAATCGCCCATCCGTTTCTCCGCCGTATTTGTGGAAATCGTCGCGGTAGGTTGCCAGGAGGTCATGCTGCAATTTTATGCAGGATTTCAGATTCCTGTTTTCCTTCCATTCCCGGATGACTTCGGGCATTCCTCCGATTAGGCAATAGTCATGATACAATCCCAGACATTTCTCATGCAGTGTCCCGGATATTTTCTCTCCCAGCCGGTAAGATGATAATTTGTGATAAAGCGGCTCGTTCCCCGAAGCCAGCACGAACTCGAAAAAGGACATCTGTTCCAGGTAGTAATAGGTGATCCGACCGACAGGCATGCTGTATCTGTATTTCTGCAACGCGAATTCCAGCAGGGAACCGGCAGCGATAACCGGCAGTTCCGGCAGTTCCTCCCTGAACCATCTGAGCTTTGAGAACAGCTCGGGAGCGGCCTGTATCTCATCCAAAAAAAGCAGCGAGGATTCGGGATCAATTGTTTCGCCCAGTTCAGCCTCAATGTCTCTTATTGTCTCCCCGGGTCTGTTTTCCGAAAACAGGTCCGCCAGATTCGGAAAGCGTTCGAGATTCAGTTCGACCAGATTCAGCCCATGCCGTTTTGCAAGATCGCGGACAAGCCATGTTTTGCCGACCTGTCTGGCTCCTCTGAGAACTGCGGGTTTCCGATTTTTGCCTTGTAACCATTCATCCAATATATCAGCAGCAAATCTGAACATGGTGAAATAATCTCCTGAAAAAAAAAATAACAACACGTTGTTTTTTAATAACTAAGGATAAAACAACACGTTTGATATGTCAATCTCTGCCGGACTCTCTGCTGGACGGGGTTTGCAACCCGTCCGGCAATCTTAGCCACAATGTTTTGTCAATCCCAGGCAGCATAAGTTTCGGACGGGGTTGCAAACCCCGTCCGGCAATCCTTTTTTTAACCACAGAGGAGACACAGTTCGCAGTTCCACCTTCAGGCGGTTTGCACTGACCGCCTGAAGGCGGTAAAAGCTCTATAAACCGAGTATCTCCCTGGCCTCTCCCACCGTGGCAACCGGGCGGTCCAGTTCTTTTGCAATGCGGGCCACCCGCCCGACGAGCTGGGCGTTTGACATTGTCATCTCGCCTTTCCGGTAATAGACGTTGTCCTCAATTCCGACCCGGACATGACCGCCCATGGCAATGGCATGAGCCGAAAGGGGAAGCTGATATCTTCCCACGCCTGCGACGCTCCACGTCTGCCCGGGACGCAGTTGGTCTTTCAGAAGAATGAGATTCCTGATATCTCCCGTCATTCCGCCCGGGATGCCCAGAACGAAATCAACGTGGAATTTCTCAGGAAGCCAGCCTTTTGCAGAAAAACGCTCAAGCGTCTCTGCCATGCCGTAATCAAAAATCTCCAGTTCCGCCATGACATTGTTTTCCTGAATCGCATGGGAAATGGTTCGGATCGTGTTTTCAGTATTCTCATAAATATCAGGCCCGAAATTCATCGTGCCCATGGAGAGCGTTGCCATATCCGGCTTCAGCTTTACTGGCGCACAGCGATCCTCAAGCGGTGTTCCCACCGCACCTCCGGTGGAATACTGGAGAATACACTCGCAGCGTTCCCGGATTTTCTTCGTGACTTCTTCAAAAATATCCACGCGCTGGGTCGGCTTTCCCTGCTCATCCCGGACATGCAGATGGATGATGCTGGCTCCGGCTTCCACCGCATCGCGGGCAGCCTCGGCGATTTCTTCCGGGGTCAGGGGGAGATGGGGATACATCTCTCTTGTCAGTTCAGCTCCGACAACCGGGCATGAGATAATTAAAGGCGTGTCAGTCATGTTTGATCCTCTGGTTGTTTTTGGGTGTCACACAGGTGCCTTTTGCTCTGCACACCAGCACAGGCTCTTCAAGCACACTGGCCGCGGTTTCGTTGAATTCCGGTGAGGGCGTGATGACTTTCCATGCCTCAAATTCCATCTCTCTTGACGTGTTGCCGACTTTGACTATTCTGCCAACTGCCTCAATATAGTCTCCGGCATTCACCGGTGCGAGAAATTCCACCGCACTATAGGCACGGAACAATCCTTCATCGCCGTCATAGCGTATCAGAAGTTCCGTTGCCACATCACCGAACAAATTCAGCATCTTTGCACCGTCCACAAGATTTCCCGCGTAGTGTGCGTCATGCATGCTCATTCTCAGCCTGATTTTCACTTCTTCTGTCATAATGTATTCCTTTTCTTTACCTGCCGGACGGGGTTTGCAACCCCGTCCGAAATCTTCTGCCCTTACTGCCGGACAGATTCCCGTTGCCCCTGCCGGACGGGGTTTGCAACCCCGTCCGAAACATTTTGCCCTTACTGCCGGACAGAACAATGTGTCTGATGCCCGAAGTCATCTGAACCAGAAGGAACTCATCGCCGTAGGTGTAGCTCTGACTGAGCCAGATGAATGTGAGGGCAAGCAGCCAGAGTGCGTGAATCAGGCTGAGTGCCGATCTGACAGGATTGGCTTTCAGCCATCTGACGGCCGATTTGACCTTCAGATTATTATATGCCCGAAGTGCCTCTTTCAGCGTCTCTTCAGCACCTGTCATACTTCCGCCCACCTGTCCAGCCATCTGTTCAGCAGGCTTTCAAATGTGTCCTGGGTGAATGGGAATCTGTCCCGTCTGTCACTGCTTTTCCATAATTCCCAGCTCAGTCTCTTATCCTCATTTTCGATGAGCAGAAGCAGAACTTTTTCCTCCCTGTGTCCTCTGAAATACAGATCTGCCTTGCCAAAGGCGCCGATGATATTTGTTCCGGTGGGTTCGAGTATGATCCGGGGCCCTCCGCCGAGGTTCAATTCCATGATGCGGATGTTTTCAGAAAATTCCTCATGCTCAATGTGCTGCAACGGAGAATATTCAATGGTCATCTGCCCCGCATCGGTCAGTTCCCTGAACCATTCTCCGATATTCTCGTATAGTCTTCGGACCTCGCTGATCCATGTCATTCTCTCTTTTTCCGTGTTTTCAGCACGGTCTTTGTATTTTTCAGCCAGTCTGGCCACTCTTTTCCTGAAATCCATAAAAAAACTCCGTTTCCACTGGGTGATGAAAATAGTATTAAAAAATCACAGATATGATTCCGTCCTCAGCTTTGAAACTGATTCCGGGGCGTTGTTCAGCCGGAAACTTTTTCTTTAAGCCAGAGATTAATAAGCGTTTCTGACGACACGCCTTGGAGTCGTGCCTGTGTTTTCACCTGGGTGAACAGGTCCTTTGCTATGGCGCAGTAAACTTTCTGTGAAGACAGCCGAATTTCTGCCTCAACAGATTCCATGAGTTCTTCCCATAATTTTTTCTGCCTTTTTCCCCGCTGTCTGAACAGGATTATTCAGGATTTTCAGGATGACAGAAAAATTAAAATCCCTGACCCTCATTCAGAAAGCTTTACAGATTTTTCTGTGTACAGGACAAAAAATGATAATGTGCTGATATTGCTGAATATGAGCATTCCAGACAGAATCATCTGACCGTCCGATATTAAAGGCTGTCCGAAAATCTGAATTTTTTTTGTCCTGTACATAGCAGATTTTTACAAAACTTGTAAATAAAAAAATTCTGTGATAGGGAAAAAGCAACATCGGGGATTAATTCCCCGGGTGAAAGTCAATACATGCTAAAACATACTGATTACTTTCAACTTTTCACTTTTGAGGAGAAAACTATGAAAAAAACAATTTTCTGCATTGCCGTGCTGCTGGGAGTTTTTCTTTTCACGGGCGGACCGCTTTCAGGGGCGGGAAATCTGAAACCCATTGAGAATGTTGCTGATCTGAATCATAAAAGCGGTAAGTTTGGAAAGTACCATGCTCTGCTCATCGGCATCAATGAATATGATGACCCGCTGTTCCTGCGTCCGCACCGCCATGCTACGAGTGAAGTGCATGGCGGTCGGATGCTTCTGTTCTCCGAGCAGGCAGGAAAGAGAAGGCGTGCAGGGGGCTTGCCCCTGCGCGTGACAAATTCTTTATGACGCATTGCGTTATTTTTTGAATTCCTGTTCCTTTCCTTTGGTGGTATCTACACGGATTAGTGATAATCAAGGATTACGAGATCCCAGAAATCCTTGCTTATCGCTAATCCATGTAGATGAGGGGCCAGAAATCCTTGTTTATCGCTAATCCATATAGATGAACGCTGAAAGAATATCAAGAATCGTCAGGCAAAGGAGTCTTCTTATGGAAAAAGAATTTAATGATGTCGGAACGTGTGTTCCCCGCCGGCATTATATGGCAGACACATCCGAAAAAATTGAAGCGATTATCCGGATGATCGAAAAAGGGAAATATTTCACCATCAACCGTCCCCGGCAGTTCGGCAAGACGACCACCCTTTCCCTACTCATGAAACGGCTCTTTGCCACAGAAACGTATCTCCCGCTCAGAATCAGCTTTGAGGGACTGACCACGGAAAGTTATTCCAGTCAGCAACGATTCTTAGACGGATTCTGTTTTCTGGTCCGGCGATTCTTTCGTGTGCATCACTTGGAGAATTTGCTGCACTACACCGAGGAGCAGGGCCGTCTGGAAACATTCGAGCAACTGAGCAGCTTCATGAGCGGGTTATGCTCGGCAAGCGGCAGGCAGGTCGTTCTCATGATAGATGAAGTGGACAAAAGCAGCAACAACCAACTGTTTCTGGACTTTCTGGCCCTGCTGAGAATAAAATATCTGGATCGCAGTGAAGACCTGGATATCACCTTCCACTCGGTCATTCTTGCCGGAGTTCATGATGTCAAGACACTCAAAGCCAAAATCCGGCCTGATGAGGAAAGAAAATACAACAGCCTCTGGAATATTGCGGCTGATTTCAAGGTTGACCTGAGCTTTGCGCCCCGTGAAATTGAAACCATGTTGCAGGATTACACCCGGGAAAAAGGCATCCGACCGGATATTCCGGCAATTGCCCAAAGGCTGTATTACTACACCTCCGGATATCCCTATCTCGTCAGCAAACTGTGCAAATTCATTGACGAGGACATTGTGACCCAACGGGAGGAGCAGAACTGGTCCGTCGCGGATGTGGAGGAAGCCTTCAGGATGATTGCGGATGAGGGATACACCACCACCCTGCTTGACAGTCTGATCAAGAATCTGGAAAACAACCCGAAACTGTACGAACTGATCACTCAGATTGTGATTAACGGGGAAAGCTTACCGTTTACCATTACCAATCCCGTGATTAACCTGGGCCATCTCTACGGAATGCTCGTTCCGTCCGAGCGCGGGCGCTGTCAGATTCATAACCGCATCTTTGAGCAGCGGATGTATGCACATATTATGTCCGGACTGCTTCAAACCGCATATCGTGAGGTGAACGGATTCAGCGGCCCGGAATTTTATACAGCCGAAGGTCTGGATGTCGGACTGATTCTGCGGCGTTTCCAGACCTTTATGAAGGAGCATCATTCCAACCGCGAGGACAGATTCCTGGAACGGGAGGGCCGCCTGCTGTTCCTGTCCTACCTGAGACCCATCATCAATGGCCGGGGCTTTGACTTCAAGGAGCCTAACGTGGCAGACGAAAGACGCATGGACATTGTTGTCACATACCAACAGAAACGCCATGTCATCGAACTTAAAATCTGGCGTGGCAATGCGTATCATCAGAAAGGGCTGAAACAGTTGAGCGACTATCTCGACACATATTCACTCAAAGAAGGTTATCTGCTGATCTATGATTTCAATAAAAACAAGGAGTACAGACAGGAGCAGATCACATTCCGTGACAAGCAGATATTTGCCGTGTGGGTGTGACTCTGCACGGATTATGGCTAAATCTGCATGAATTATGGTTAAGTTGTCTGGAAAGGAGTGCAAACCTTGCTTTGCACTCCCGGTTTTACTAAAAATCAGTCTGATCCAGCCATATCTCAGCCTTGTCGGCATTTTTCTCGCCAAAATACATATCCGTCACAAACCCGAGGCACTCCTCCCGACTCTCCTTTTTTCCCCTTTTCCACGATTCCAGAAGGGAAATCAGCCCCCTGACCTCGGCTTTCATCTGCTTCACCTCTTCTTCGGTCAGGCCCCGGGTGCTGATGCGCTTGTGTGAAGGAAAAAAGCAGGTTCTGACAAAGCCGTTGAGTTCACTCTCCCCGGTTTCTTTTTTCAGATTATCTGTCCTGAGTGTGAACCGCCCCTTTTTCGGACTGATAACCGCGGCCACCGCATCCGGCATTTTGAAGACAACTTCATCATCTGAACTGATTTTATCATTAGTTTTCAGGAGTTTTCCCGACGCCTTGATCTGAATCGTTCCCCTGACGTGAATCACATGGTAAACATCAGCCGGCTCTGAAAAGCCGGTTTCCGGTATGCTGAAACATACAAAGACAAAAATTATTAATGTAACAATGCTTCGGAATTTCATCATGTCATCCTTTCTTTTACATTAGTTATTATGATTTCCATATCCGCCTTTGCCAAGTCTCAGAGACTGATCCAGCTTCATCATCAGACTATCAGTAACTCTTACCAGTTTTCTTGTGAAAAGCAAAGCTTTTTTGAAAAAGACCGGCAATTTCAATTTTAAGATCAGACAGATTTTGTCTGTAAGACATTCCAGCCGTTCTGACAAATTTCTCCGTATTCCTCCGACAATTCAATATTATCCGCCACTGTCCCTCCGGTAATGGGTTGTGTTATGATTCGATACCTTTTCTTTCCAGCAAAGTCGTAATAATATAAGATGCCACATGGGAAGGCAGGGTTCCCGGTCCGAACCCCGCGTCATATCCCAGTTCCACTGCAAGCTCGTTTGTGATTCTCGGACCGCCCGCGATGATCAGAAACCGGCTGCGGACATTTTCCGCCTCCAGAAGTTCCATGAACTCGGTGAAATTGCGGATATGCGCGTCTTTCTGCGTGACTGTCTGGGAAACCAGAATCGCGTCCGCGTCTGTCTCAATGGCTTTCTGAAGCATTTCTTCGGAAGAAACCTGCGCGCCCATGTTGAAGGCTCTGATCTCCGGATACCGCTCCAGGCCGTAATCCATGTTGTAGCCCTTCATGTTCATGATGGCGTCAATGCCCACAGTGTGGGCGTCGGTCCCGATGGTTGCACCGATAACAGACAGGTGACGGTTCAGTTTTGTTCGGATAAGATCGTTGATTTCATAGAAATCCATTTTCCTGGTTTTCACCTCGGCAACTTCCACCGTTGTGTAATCCAGCACCGGCACTGCCCTGGCATAGACCACAAAAAAAGTGAAATTCTCTGCGATCTTCTCAGCACAGGCAACCGAGACATTTTCAAAGTTGAGCTTTGAAACATACAACTCAGCTGCCTTCTTTGCTCTCGCACCGTTCTCAACCGGGAGGGTGAACGATAATTGCACAATGCCGTCGTTTAATGTGTCGCCATAAGGCTTAATCAGTTCCTCACTCATAAATCACTATTCCTTTTTTCTTACATTCTTACTCAGAAATGATAATCGTACCCATCCGCCGAAAATGTCTTACAGATGTAATTCCGGGAAACGCTCACCACTTTTCCGTCCGTCCGAATGTCAAAACTGCCTCCGAACCTGACGGTCTTCAGTCTTACGCCTCTCAATCCTGCGTTCCTGCCCTTCACAACCGTCACAAAGTCGCCGGTTTTCCAGCCAGCTACCTTCCGCTTCGGGCCGGATGCCGGGAAGCCGTATCTGTCCATGCGGACCATCTGCCTGCTGCCGTGCCCTTTGGCGGTAATCAGCAAGGGGCTGGCTGTGCGGATATTCAGCTTGTCAGTCCTACCGACACAGGCTGCGTCGATCCAATGATCCTTTTTCAGATTCATCCTGACGCGATTGTATTTTGTCCGGCCGCCGGTCCCAGTGGTGAGCGGCAGTCCATACGCTTTCAGTGTACCAAACAGTTTCCAACGGGTCGCATTCACAGCAGCCGCATCTCGCAGCGGCACCCCGATTCTGGCCTTAATTTCAGACAGCAGTTCCGGCTTTCGTTTCAGAAATTCCTCGACAGGCATATTGCCTTTCTTCTGATTGCAAGGGACGCAGGCCAGTGTGAGATTACCCACCCTGTCACTTCCGCCCCGGCTTTTCGGGATGATATGTTCTATTTGTAGCGGAACATTCTCTTTTCCGCAATAAACACACCTGCGGCTCCATTTTTCCAGCAGGTACTCTCTGATCTCGTATCCGAACAGTTCGCCTTGCTGATACTCAGTCCCGGTAACCTCCGGGTTATTTAATTTTTGAGTGTCGAACCCCACCAGTTCCAAGGCAAAGCCTGATATCGGAATCATCCGCATAAACCGGTTTACCCATGTTTTGACAGTCTGAACCCGGTGATCCAAACTGGGAGCCAGCCATCCCTGCGGTCTGGTCCGATTAAAGCGGGGTTTCCGATACCGTGTTTTCCGGTTCCGTCTTGCCCTGCGGACCGTGCGCCTGACATCAAGACGCTTTTTAATCTGCCATCCGCGATGATTCAGGTTCGCACCCCATATAACATCGGTTCCGTTCCGGACAATCGCAATGCCGCATGTTTTTGAACCCGGATCAATTTTAATCTGATATCCCTGTGTCATACTAGGTTCCACAGGGTGCCTCAGGATGAGTGTAAACGGAAAACGGCGAAAAATAGCCGCTTTCCCGGCTGACAGAAGCTGTCTTGCCCGTGCCGGATGGCACGGGTCAAGCGGTTTTCTGTCTGTATCAACAACAAAAACAAAATTTGACATAACGTCAGACCTCCCAAAAGGGGTAATGTGTGCCTCACCCAGATATTAAGGCTTGTCATGCCGACAGCACTGGCTTCAACTGATCAGACCGTCACCTGTTTAACCGTCGGCGACAGAGCTGCGGGCTGGCAAAACTCGCAGATGTCATAACCAAAATATCGGCTACAGTTCAGACTGTGGGCTGGACGAATCCGGTTGCCGATTCTTATTCACTCTGTGCAACATTGCATAAGAATAAATAAGAAATCGGCTTCAGTTAATTAGTCCTTCCGCTTCCAGTTGAGTCATTACAGGATTGGAATATTCAGGCCCTTTCTCAAAAACGCCGGCAAGTCCTTTTCCGCCATTTTCCTGCCGGCTGATATCGGCAAATTTTCCTTGGGCGATCCCGTCCATCAGGCCGGTTTCCCTGAGCGATTTCAGAAAACTCTCCGCTTCATTCAAAACCTGCTGGGCACGTTTTGCGACAATCCCATCTTTTTTAAACTCAACTTCGTCGCTCAGTTCTCTGGCAACATTGAACACATAGTTGACGCTTGAAAGTGACTGATACCGGTCCTGCATCAGCGGCGTGTGAATCGCCTCGGTGAGAATGCCTGAGAGATGAATGCCCTGATTGGTGAACACAGATGCCAGGTTAAACAGGGTGTCCAGGCAATGAGAATAAAAGATATCTGTATCCATATATTTGGTGGGCGGCATATATTTCAGGGGCGCATTGGGGAACAACTGCCGCGCCAGTTGGGCATGAGCAAGTTCATACAAAAATGCATTCTCAATCTTGGGACTGATTTCAAACGCATGACCCAACCCGAGCAGATCATCTGTGAGCAGGGCGTTTTTGGCCATGGCCTCATTGATCAGCTGGGATGCAGTAACTGTATATGCGTTATCCATAGCGTCGGAAGTCGTGAGGTAGTTATCCTCACCTGTATTGATGATGATTTTTGCCCGTGAGCAGATCAGCCGGCTGAAATACTGGTCAACAAAGGTGCGCTTCATGTTGATGTCGCGGAACAGGATGCCGTACATGGAATCGTTCAGCAACATATCCAAATCTTCTATGGCCGAACACGCCGCGATTTCAGCCATGCAAAGCCCGGACGCGTAGTTTACCAGACGGATATACCGGCCTTCTTTTTCCGATGCCTCATCCAGAGCCTTTCGCATGATTTTGAAATTTTCCTGGGTGGCATAAGTTCCGCCGAAGCCTTCTGTAGTTGCGCCGTAAGGAACATAATCCAGAAGAGACTGGGCAGTGCTTCGGATCACCGCTATGATATCTGATCCTGCGAGAACCGCTGCTTTTGCCTGGGTGCGGTCTTCATAAATATTTCCGGTTGCAACGATCATGTACCGCCAGGGTTGTCGCGGCAGGGGCCATTCTTTCTGCTTTTCCTGTTTCTTTTTCCGGCTCGCATCCAGCACGGCAATCGCATGCTGGGCGAGTTCTTTCTCTTTTTTGACAATATCGGCGTGGGAAAATTTGCTCAGATTGCCGAAATCAATCTTTTCCTGCTCAATGAGTTCAACAGTGGTCTGTGCGTCCCTGCCTGATTCAATCATGGCCGCGGCAAACGCACGGGATACGCCAGATTCAAGACCTTGCTTTTCCTGCAAAATCTCAACAAGCCGGTTGGGAAGAGGAGTGCCTTCGCTGTCAACACCGTCCGCACCGTAGAGCCGGAGAATCGTCCTTTCCACGGAAACTGAGGAATGTTTCTGAATAAAACCCTGAACCTGATCGGCAATCTCCTTTGCCAGTTGTTTGACCCGGTCAGTCTGTTCCGGATTCAACGGGATTTTTGCCATGTTTTGTCCTTTCCTGTTTATCTGTTTTAAAAAAACAATTGTATTTCTTCGTCATAAGAAACGATATGTTTTCCTCTGATTATCCTGGTTTTCGCACGAAGTCTCCGTTCTTTCGGGATAAGATTTGAGATTGCATATTCGTGCGTGCTGATTTCATCAATAGCGTCTTTCAGCTGTTCTCTGAGTGTGTCTATTTTCTGTGCAAGTTTTTCCTGCTTCCGGCGTTGTCGCACATTCTCCACCTTTTTTCTCCCATATCCCGCCACCCGGCCAAGGGATACGGCCGCCTTCTCATATCTGTATGGCAGTTCATTGGCAGGTCATCTCCGGAAATAGGAGAAAACAATTTCCTGATTATAACGCTTTTAGGGGAGGCCTGAAATCAGCCCTGCGTCGCACCTTTTTAACCACAAAGGGGACACAAAGGGGCACAAAGGGGCACAAAGCTTAATCCGGCCGGGCCGGATTCCCGCAACCGGTGTTTGTAAATGAAGTATTGCGATCTGCTGAAAGGAGTGTCATATGTATCGAAAAATTCAGAAATGGGAAGTGCCGACTTCTCAATACGTTCAATCCATTCAATGATTTTCCACAGTTCGTGCCTCTGTTATAGCAGGAAGCATAACACCAGCCTTATATAAACGCAAGTTTTTTTTTACTATCCGAAAGTCATGTATTTTCAGAAATACAGAAACAGATTTCAGACGGAAAAATCAAATGGAAGTTTTGCACTGCCGGCAGTGAAATCAATTGGCGGCAATGCTTTGTAAATGACATATTCATTGCCAAACAGGATTTTGTACTTGATCCTGTACTTAAAATGCCCTTCAATCTGAATTTTGGATTGCGTTTTGCCAAACAACAACAAAAATTTGCTGAATATTCGTTTCATCGGATTCTCCTTTTCACCTGACCTGCGCCAGGATTTGAGCATACGTTTTATGCCGGGAAAAACCTGAACGCCAACTTTTCACTTTCAACTCAGTATCAAATCAGACGGACATGCAGAATATAATGGGGTGATAGCTGGGCTGATGAAGCCCACCATCCCCGATAATGGTGAGGAAACGGTTTGAAAACCGTTCCCTGGTTTCTTCCTCAGCCATCTGTTCAAATTCCGCATGACACCTCATATTCCGGATGATTTTTACCGTCTTTTGCGCCTTTTTGATTTTTTCCTGATAACCCCGTAGGATTTCTCGTTCGAATAGGCAGTGATGATCGTCCCGTCTTTCCCGAGCAGAAGAGTTGTGCCGGCAAACAACCGAATCTCCGGCATCTTGCTGACATCCTTTTTTCGAAGAATGAAGAACACACGACCGGTACGATGAACCTTTTTGCCATAACGGAGGGTGGCAAGAATCGCATGCTCGGAAATATTGCGTTGAGCTGTCCGCTGAATGGCATGATCGGTCATGTGGGGAATACCGTTATTGACATCGTAAAAGCTGATTACCTGTTTTGTTCCTTTTTCCATAATGTTAGACATTTCTTCCTCCTTTCGTTTTTTTCTTATCTTATAAAATAGCTAAGGTGATAAATCAATGGGGTGGAAAGAGTATTTATGGGGTGGAAATTTCCCCATTGATTATGAGAAATTTTCCCACTTCACAGATTCCCCGCCAAAAAATTCATTTTTTCAAATTTTTTTCTGATTATAACGGATTAAGGGGAACATTCCCGGAAAATAACAGTGATAACTTTCCTGTCCAGATTGGCCAGATATGTCAACCTGGCAGGGAATCGGACGCTACTCTATGATATCTTTACCAATCAGAATGCAAAACCTTACACAGAATTTCACAGGAAAAATCAGAGAGATCGCTGGGAGGCTCCATTTCCGCACTCCTTTATGTTATGCAACCCTGAGTTCTTTTCCCTTGTCGTTTCAGCAGGTTATGAGAATTTACAGCTGCAGGGAGTTACTTTCACTTTCAACTTTTCACTGCCGAGTAAGGAAATGAGGTTTTGGAAGACAATCCATTTTCTTTTGAGTACCGGCCAAAAGTTTTCCGGGATTTTTTCCCGGGAAAACAGCTTTCACAAACCGCGGATGAACGCGGGTGAGTCCGCGGCAGACAGGCATCTGCGTTCCTCACATGCAAATACCTGGAAATATATAGCCAGGTACTTATAAATGTTTTTCTTGCAAAACATAAAGCATTTATGGTAATGGGATTTCACTTTTGTTGGTTGCCTTTGACAGATGAAGGAATTCATTGAATTAAAGGGGGATTGCATATATGTGCAACCTGAAAAGCCAACGTAACACTTTAAATTATTTAAGGAGGAACAGCGGATGAAGGTTTTTAAATGGTGTATTGTGGCAGCAACCACACTTTTTGTTGCCGCGGGCGTGGCTATGGCAGGTGATACCCTGGATGCTGTGAAGGCAAAAGGCTTTGTTCAGGTCGGGGTGAACGGCAGTCTGTTCGGTTTTGGAATGCCGGATGAAAAAGGCGTGTGGAGAGGGCTTGATGTGGATACGGGCCGGGCAATTGCTGTCGCGGTGTTTGGCGACGCCAGTAAAGTGAAATTTATCCCTCTGACGGCTGTGCAGCGATTCACAGCCCTGCAGTCCGGTGAAATTGATGTGCTGTGTCGTAACGCCACCCAGACCCTGAACCGGGACACTGCACTGGGTCTGGATTTTGTCCAGGTGAACTATTATGACGGCCAGGGTTTTCTGGTTCCCAAAAAATTGGGAATCAAGAGCGCCAAAGAACTGGACGGTGCCACAGTGTGCGTTCTTCCCGGAACCACAACAGAAATGAACGCCGCTGACTTTTTCCGGTCAAACAACATGAAGTGGAAACCGGTTGTGATCGAACAGACTTCTGAACTTAACAAGGCATTTTTTGCCGGACGCTGTGACTGTCTTACTTCGGATGCTTCCCAGTTGGCCGGAAACCGGGCTGTGGCCCCCAAGCCCGAAGATTATGCCATTCTGCCTGAAATTATTTCCAAAGAACCCCTTGCGCCTGCGGTTCGCCACGGCGACAACCAGTGGAAAGACATTGTCCACTATTCAGTTCTTGCCATGATAAATGCCGAGGAGCTGGGTGTCACTTCAAAGAACGTGGATGAAAAACTCAAAAGCAAAGATCCGAAAGTTCAGCGGTTTCTGGGTGTGAGCCCGGGGAACGGGAAGGCCCTCGGACTTGATGAAAAATTTGCTTACAACATCGTGAAACAGGTGGGAAACTATGGCGAAGTGTTTGAACGCAATGTGGGAACCAACACCCCTCTGGGAATTGAACGCGGTCTGAATGCCCTGTGGACAGATGGCGGCCTGATGTATTCTCCGCCATTTAAGTAACTCAGATAACAGAAATGCTGTGATTATAACGCTTTTAGGGAGGCCGTGAACATGCCCATGCCATGAACCCCGTGCATGTTCCTTTCACGGGCACGTTTATGGGGGACTCCCTGAATCCGTTATGATCAGCAGAAACGCTCCCGGGTCCGCCTCATTTGACAATCCGAACCGGGCGTACTTGACCTCAACTCAGACATAAAACAATGCAAAAAGACAACGCACTGCAAAGCAAAGTTCCAGTTTGGCAGGACCCTTTCTGGCGGTCCGTCATATACCAGATGGCAGCATTGGGCATGATCGCCCTGCTGGGATATTATCTTCTCACAAACATACTCGCAAACTTGGAACGCCAATCCATTGCCACGGGGTTCGGGTTTCTTGAAAAAGAATCTTCCTTTGAGATCGGCGAATCACTGATTTCTTATTCAGCGGCAGACTCTTATGCCCGGGCACTCTGGGTAGGCGTTTTAAATACCTTGAAAGTTTCGTTTGTCGGGATTCTTATGACAGTGACGCTGGGCACGTTCATCGGGGTGGCCCACCTGTCTTCCAACTGGCTGGTATCAAAACTGGCGGCTGTTTACACTGAAGTTTTGCAGGATATACCGATACTCCTGCAACTGTTTTTCTGGTATGCGATCTTTTACGAACTCCTTCCGTCTCCCCGGGAGGCATTAAACCCTGTGGCCGGGGTGTTTTTAAGTAACCGCGGGCTGATTTTTGCTGTTCCCGAGTCGCACCCGGCCCATGCTTATATATTATGGGCGTTTCTCGCAGGCTGCGTGACCGTTTTCATGATGCGGGGATGGGCAAGGGGTCGGCAGGAAAAAACAGGGCAGATATTCCCTGTTTTCAGCGTTTCCCTCGGCATTCTCATCGGTTTTCCCCTGATAACCTGGTGCCTGTCCGGCGCGCCTGCAAAAATGGACGTTCCCGCACTCAGAGGATTTAATTTTGAGGGCGGTGTCACGCTCAGTCCTGAATTTGCCGCGCTTCTGCTGGGACTCGTGCTTTATACAGCCGCGTTCGTGGCGGAAATTGTCCGGGCAGGGATTCAGTCAGTCAGCCACGGCCAGACCGAGGCTGCCATGTCGCTGGGGCTGAGACCAGGGCGTATCTTGAATCTGGTGATTCTGCCCCAGGCCCTTCGGGTGATCATTCCGCCCCTGACAAGCCAATTGCTCAATCTGACAAAAAACAGTTCTCTTGCCGTTGCCATCGGGTATCCGGATTTTGTTTCCGTAGCCAACACCACCATCAATCAGACAGGACAGGCCATTGAAGGCGTGGCCCTGATCATGGCGGTGTATCTGGGTTTCAGCCTGCTGACATCCGCGTTTATGAACTGGTATAATAAGCGGATGGCACTTGTGGAAAGATGAATTTGAGCGGTGATCGGACGGCCGGATTATGTAAATGAATAATTTTTGGCTCACGCTGCCCTGTCCAGAACAAGCGATTCCGGAATCTCACAGCCGTCCTCTTTCATAACCTCTATGAATCCCCGAACCGCTGTTTCCGCCTCCCTCACCGCCTCCCGGGGTGTTTTCCCGAATGCGGAGAGATTCGGAAATTCCGGAACGGTTGCCATATATGCCCCGTCTTCCTCGCTCCAAATCAGATTTGCAGAATATCTGAACATATTATTTTTCCTGTTATGGTATCAAATTGTGATGTTACGCATATGCCTGAAATTGCGACGTTA
>JAOZLU010000802.1 GCA_029934695.1 Desulfobacterales bacterium
ATCCAACATCCAACATCCAACATCCAACATCCAACATCCAACATCCAACATCCAGTCCCTAAACCACAATATTGACCAGTTTCTTTTTGACAACGATAACCTTCCTGACGGGTTTGTCCTTTATGAATTTTTGAACCTGATCGTCCGAGACAGCACGTTCTTTTATGGCATCGTCATCCGCATCAGAGTCAATGGTGAAGCGGCCCCTGAGCCTGCCGTTGACCTGCACCACGATCAGGAGCTCGTCTTTTATAAGCGCATCTTCCCTGTGAGACGGCCAGGATTCCAGAAGGATGCTGGAATCATGCCCCAGGGCGTTCCAAAGTTCTTCGGAAAAATGAGGAACAAAGGGGGACAGCAGCAGCACGGCCGATTCCACGGCAAGCCTCATCACGCCGGCAGTGTTCCCGGTTTTTTCTCCGAGATCTGTGCCGTACATGGTATTGACAAGCTCCATGACCGCACTGATTGCGGTATTGAAATGAAATCTGTCCTCAATGTCGCTGGTGACTTTTCTGATCGTCTCATGGATTTTCTTATACAGATTACGGATATCGCCCTCCAGTTCATCAGGGGACCCGTCAAAACACGATACATCCTTTATCTCATCCATCCAATTCAAAGCAAGGCGCCATACGCGGTTCATAAAGCGGTAACCGCCATCAACGCCCTGCTCACTCCATTCCAGACTCTTTTCAGGCGGCGATGCAAAAAGACAGAAAAGCCTTATGGTGTCCGCACCGTATTTTTCAAGCAGAGCATTCGGATCAATCACGTTCTTTTTTGACTTGGACATTTTCTCAACGCGGCCCACCTCAGCTGGTTTGCCGCACTTTCCGCACACACGCTCCTCGCCGTCTCCTTCCACCTCTTCGGGAAAAAGAAACCCGTGTTCCGGACAGGAAACGGTCTCTTTGCAGAC
Organism: Desulfobacterales bacterium; assembly: GCA_029934695.1. Classification (GTDB taxonomy): domain Bacteria; phylum Desulfobacterota; class Desulfobacteria; order Desulfobacterales; family 4be13; genus JAOZLU01. The sequence continues at coordinate 923 of JAOZLU010000802.1, forward strand.
CATCCCCTGGGTCAGCAGCCGGGTGAACGGCTCTTTGAATTTGACAAGCCCCAGGTCATTCAGCACCCGGGTATAATACCTGGAATAGAGAAGATGCAGAATCGCATGTTCCACGCCGCCGATATACTGATCCACGGGCATCCAGTAATCCACAGCAGCTTTGTCGAAAATGCCGCTGTGCGTGTCCGGGCTGCAATAGCGCTCAAAATACCAGGAAGATTCCACAAAAGTGTCCATTGTATCGGTTTCTCTCCGGGCATCAGCACGGTCGCACTTGGGACACCTGGTTTTTGCAAAATAGTCAAGGGTCGGCAACGGGCATTTCCCGTCTTCGAGCATATCCGCATCTTCCGGAAGCAGGATGGGCAGGTCCTCATAAGGAGCCGGAATGATTCCGCATGTGTCACAATGAATCATGGGAATCGGCGCGCCCCAGAATCGCTGTCTGGAAATGCCCCAGTCCCTCAGACGAAAATTGACTGTTTTCTTTCCAAAACCGTTTTTATCAAGAAAATCAGCAATTTCATCAAGGGCCTGTTTGCTGTTCATGCCGTCAAACTGACCGGAATTGACCATGACACCTTCATCTTTGTATGCCTCGGTGATGGTCGCTGCGTCAAGTTCCTTATCCGGAGGATTCACCACGATGATGACATCCATCCCGTATTTCCTGGCAAAATCCAGATCCCGCTGATCATGGGCAGGCACGGACATCACCGCGCCGGTTCCATATTCCATGAGCGCAAAATTGGCGGTGTAAATGGGCATCTTTCTGCGGGTCATTGGATTGATACAGTAAGCACCTGTGAAAACACCTTCTTTTTCAAACCCTTCCACAGTCCGGATCGTCCTGTCCTGCAAGGCCATCCGCTCCACAAATGCTGAAACAGCGGCTTCCTGATCTGTTTCTTTTGAAAGACTGAGTACCAGGGGATGCTCCGGGGCAAGACACATGAACGTCGCGCCGAAAACTGTATCCTGCCGGGTGGTGAACACCGTTATTTTTTCATCGGAATTTTCAATGGGAAAATGAATTTCCGCGCCAAAACTCTTTCCGATCCAGTTTTTCTGCATGGTGGTGACTTTTTCCGGCCATCCCGGGAGTTTGTCACAATGCACCAGCAGGTCTTCGGCATAATCGGTGAGACGGAAAAACCACTGGGAGAGATTCTTCTGGCGAACCTGCTCCCCGCACCGCCAGCACATACCAGCTTCCACCTGTTCGTTGGCGAGAACCGTCTGGCAGGTCTCACACCAGTTCACAGCCGATTCCTTTCTGTAAGCCATTCCCTTTTCATACATCTTCAGAAAGAGCCACTGCTCCCATCGGTAATATTCAGGCTTGCAGGTGGCAATTTCCCTGTCCCAGTCATAAGAAAACCCCATGGTTTTCAGTTGCGCCCGCATGGTGTCAATATTATGATATGTCCATTTTGCCGGATGGGTATTGTTTGCAATGGCCGCATTTTCCGCAGGCATGCCAAAGGCATCCCAGCCCATGGGATGCAGCACATTGAACCCCTGCATTCTCTTATATCGGGCAACAACATCTCCAATGGTATAATTTCGGACATGCCCGATATGGATTTTCCCGGAAGGATAGGGAAACATCTCCAGAAGATAATATTTTTCCCTCCCAGGTTCCTCTTTTACCTTAAACAGTTTTGACGATTCCCAAAAGCTCTGCCATTTGGGTTCAATTATTTTCGGATTATATTTTTCGTCCATATATTTTTTCTCCTAAATTTTGATGTTCGATGTTCGATGTTCGATGTT
>JAOZLU010000207.1 GCA_029934695.1 Desulfobacterales bacterium
TGTTTGATGTTTGATGTTTGATGTTTGATGTTTGATGTTTGATGTTTGATGTTTCAGAAAGGCCCGGTTCATCCGTTTACCGGAAAAGCCGGGTTGGTTGTCAGTTGTCTGCATGACCGGCAGGTCATAATGGATTTTCACAGGAATGACTCAGGTCTGCATTTGAACGAGCCGCTCAATCTGACTCAGAGAGATTAAATGGGAGTAAATAAGTCCAAGTGCGCCCCGTTTGCGTAAGTTCATAAAATCTTCATCCGGCAATTCATTCAGTTTCTTTTCGTTCACAGCGGAAACCCCTTCAATTTTTACGAGGACTCCTTCAGTGTTCCTGATCTGCATTTGCAAAGGGGTCAGGAGGCCAAGCCTGGCCAGTTCTTTGGCAAAGAGGTTGGTCAGCTCACTGAAACGCTGCAACTCGACCAGATAGTTTCTGGCTTTTTCGATTATCGGCGAAGGATTGCCTTGCTCATCAAACAAGGGCTCTCCCTCAGTGTCGGACAAGAATTCGCTCTCCTCATCAATGCAGAGCATCAAATCAGAAGTGCCTTCGTTTCTCCCCAATACAAAAGGATATCGCCGAATAATGGCCGGGATATAATGCGCTTTCCATCTGCCATCCTTATCCACAAACAGATTCTCTCCCTGTTTCAGCCCGAGCAGGGCAAATGGCCTGAAATCGCCGCTGTCCTGACCAAAAACAATGGGATAAATGGAGGCTGCTTTATTGAATTCATTGGCTATCAGTGAAACAAGATATGCTTTTTCAGCAAACCTGAAGGTGTTCACAGGCAGGATTTTCTTACCGACATGCTGCTGTTTTGTAACCGGCACCGTTTTTTTGAACATAAAATCTCCATATTACCGTATTACCGTTTAAACCACAGAGAACCACAGAGGGCTACAGAGAAAATAATAAAAAAGCTCTGCGGCTCTCTGTGCCTCCTCTGTGGCTCTCTGTGGTTATCAAAGGTTATCAAAGGTTATCAAAAACGATTCATAAAAACCAAAGAGGGCCACAGAGAAAATAATAAAAAAACTCTGCGGCTCTCTGTGCCTCCTCTGCGGTTCTCTGTGATTATTAAAAACAATTCATAAAACGAAATTCCCCCTGGAAGGGTATCCGCAGGGGGAAATTCTGTTTCAACATAAATTTCAGAGGAAACCGGGTTTTTGGGAAACCGGGCTTCCTGTTTGTTAAGGGTTGGGACTTCCGAGGTTGAAAACTTCGGAAGTCCGGTTTTTATCTAGGCTACGTCATCCGAACGGATCCTATGCTGATCATTCTCCACATCGGCGTTGTCAAACCCGCCGTCAAGCAGGGCCAATGCCTCAAGCATGTCAACTTCAACAGGCCCGCTTTCGGCTGCCGGAGTCTGGGCGTACATGAACACCTCATGCACTTCCACGTTCTCGCCCTCTTCAGGCAGGTCATACTCTTCCTCTGCCAATTCTGCATCGTCGAGATAGTAGAGCGCATCCCGCAGTTCATGATCCAGACTGGCAGTGATTATAATATCAAAGGTCTGGATGACTTCACCGTTAATGGGATTCCCGTCACTGTCAACATCAGTGGCAAAGAGGTCAATAGTATATGTACTGCCCACATCCGATGCCGCAGGAATTCCGATGAACATGGCTGAGGATTCGATAAAGCTCAACCGGCCGCCGGTTATCGAGGAAATATCTCTCTCGCCGTTAATTTCCGCCCGGTAAATCAGGCGGTCATTGTCCTCGTCAACAAACTGGTTACTGACATCAAAGAACCAGCCATCCGCGTAATCACTGACCTTGACAATCTGATCAGGTATCTGGATGGCAGTCGGCGGATCATTCGCGTCCTGCACAAAAACCGTCAGCAAGCCTGTGCCTTCCAACCCGCTGCTGTCACTTACCCTGACATTGAGCTCAAGTACCTTGGGATCGTTTTCAAAATCAAGGCTCTGACCGTCCATGAGCGTAATATCACCGGTACCTGAATCAATCTGGAACCTGCTCGCTCCCGTACCTCCGGTAATGCTGTATGTGAGGCTGGCCTCATCACCCGGATCCGGATCTGTGGCTCCCACGGTGTAAAGTACGCCGCCGGATGCATCATTCTCCGAAACAGTGAACGTGTCCGTCGGTTCAAGCAGCTCAGGCGCGTTGTCGGCAAGTCCTGAGACATTTATGGTGAAAGTGGTTTCAGCTGATTCACCACCTGGATCCTCAGCCGTGATCCTCACCGTAAATTCCTCGCCAGCATCATCAGCACCAGGCATCGCTATAAGCGTGGCGTTCGGTGTCATGACCATCCAGTCCGGCGACAGATCAGCCGGGAGGACATTATCATTCTCATCAAGAAAATTGATGGTATAAGTAAGACTGGTATCATCATCATCCGGGTCCTCAAAAGCGTCCCCAAGTCGGATGCCGTCAATCTCGCTTCTGTTGATATCGTTTACGGTTATGTTCCAATCCGGAATCGGCGCGACCACCTCAGGTGCCTGGTTACCCTTCACATCCACCAACACCTTGTACTCATCGCTCAGGTTATCACCGCCGTTCTCGTTACCGTCACCGTCATCCAACTGGAAGATCACCTCACGGACAGATTCCGCGGGACTCAGGGTCTCCGAGTTCACATAAGCGATGCTCTGAACCAACGCAGAAACCGCGTTTGTCTCAGCAGTGTCGTCGAAAACGATACTCAGGCCATTGGAAGGCGTTGTGTATGTTCCGATGATCTCGCCCTGATAAGCAACATCACTGCCTATCAGCGTGATACCTCCGACCTCTTTGATCGCCAGACTGTCCTGGGAGGGGTCCATACCTGCGCCGATACTGACCAGCAGGGAACCTCCGTTGAAGTCCGTGCTGTCCGGATCCGTGACCATCGCGGCAATATTGGTGCCGTCATTCTGATCAAGGAGCTTCAGACCATCGTTCTTCATGTAGGTGACACTGTCGCCTTCAAGGTTATGTATCTCCGGCGGATCATTCACGCCCTGAACGGTGATGGTCACGTCACTGAACGCACTTACGCCTCCGTTTAAGCCTAAGTCACCGTCATCCACGGTAAAGCGAACCAGACGATCTCCCTCCTGAGGATTCACGTCATTCATGTTTTCATAAGTGACGTTCTGAATCAGAGCGGATACAGACTCCTTATTCGCATTCTCATTAAAACTGATGTGCAGATTGCCATCCGGCGAAGGCAGGACCGTGCCGATCTGTGACCCTTCATAAGTGACAACACCCGCATAAGGCATGTCAATTGACCCGAAGGGCCTGACACTCAGAACATCCTCATCCGTGTTGCCGCCGTCAATTATGACATGCAGTTCGCCTGTATTGAAGTCCGTGCTGTCAAGATCTTCAACAGATCCGGGCACACCCTGATCAATGACCTTCGGAGCTTCACCTTCGATGTACAGCATGGTATCGCCCTGAATATCATGGATCACAGGCGGATCATTTACAGGTGTCACCGTCACTTTCGTGTCATACGCCGCACTTGAAGCACCGGAATCGTCTCCGTGACCATCCCACAGGATGAACCGGACCTTACGTTCATCATCTGACGGGTCCCATTCATTGGTGTTATTGTACATCACGCTCCGGATCAGCGCTGAAACTGCTTCATCATTCGCATCAGCGTTCAGGTTGACCGTGAGCAGACCTGTTGCCTCATCAAAGGTTTCGAGTCTGCCGATCTCCGTGCCTCCATACCTGACCGCGTTGCCGATGCTGCTGTCGTACCCGATCCCACCCTGGTTGTTGATGGCCAGCACATCTTCAGCAATGTTGCCGCCTTCGACGATCTGAACTGTCAGCTTGCCGCCGTCAAAGTTCGGGCTGTCATTGTCGGTCACAGTGGCCGCCTGAAGTACATCGGCCTGCCGTGCATCAAGAAGCTGCGCGTGGATGAGGCTGCCGTCACCTTCGGTGAACTGTGCAATGTCATTGTCAGGAGCATCCCATCCGAGGTTGTCAATCACAGGAGCGTTGTTGATAGTCGTAACGTCAACTGTCATGTCATAATCTGCGCTGGTCTCCCCGTCACCGTCGGACAATGTGAAGCGGATCGAACGCTCGCCGGCAACCCCGACAATGGTTTCAGTATGCTCAAACGTGATGTTCTGAACCACAGCCGACACTGCATCTTCATCTGCACTTGGGGTAAATGTTACGTTAAGCGTATGGTTGGCATATGCGGCGTTACCGATATTGTCTGTTCCGTACCTGATATTACCGGTAACAGAATCATAGTTTATCAGCCCGGTGCCGTTCCCCTGATGGTTAATGCTCAACACATCATCAGGATCAGCCACGCCGAGAATCTGAACTGTCAGTATGCCGGTGTCAAAGTCATCAGCATCAGCGTCAGTCACATACGCACGATCACCCTGATCCAGAATAACTGCGCCGTCACCTTCTGTGTAGTCCAGGTGATCTCCCTGGATTTCAAGGATTTCCGGCTTATCGTTCACTTCAACAACACCGACGGTCATCACCACAGGAACGCTCACGCCGACATGGGGCAGGGTGTTGAGCCCTCCGTCTGTCATTGTGAAAGTGATCTCACGGTTGCCCTGTGTGGGGTTGTCCGCCTTGGTATTGTCATAAGTGACACTCTTAATCAGCGCAGACACGGACACTGTATCCGCTTCGTCGTTGAAGGTTACTCCGAGAATGCCGACATCGCCATCAAAATAGGTTGTGCCGATAGGTGTCCCGTCAAAGGAGACCACGTTGTTATCATAGGTGATCTGCCCCTGGTCTGCGACACTCAGAATATCCTCGCCTTCAGCGTAAGTGCCACCAGTAATCTGAATCGTGAGAAGGCCGGTGTCAAAGTTGTCGCTGTCCGGATCCGTGACAAAACCGTTCAGGTTCTGATCCAGGAACACGGGACCGCTCTCCTCAATAAAGGTCACGCTGTCGCCGCTGATTTCATGGATCACGGGCGGGTCATTGGTGCCCTCGACCGTTACGGTGACATCGCTGAGGTTGCTTGACATACCGAGATTCAGATTGTCATCACTTCCGCCATCCCACAGCACAAACTGGACCGTGCGATCATCGGTTGTCGGATCAAGGGAATCGGTGTTGTAATAGCCGATGCTCTTGATCAGTTCACTTACCATTGTCTCATCTGCATTGGAGGTGAGATCTATCTGCAACAGCCCCTGGGTATTAAACCAGCTGTATGTGCCGATGGTATTTCCCGCGCTGCCGTAAGAGATTTCCTGGTTCACGGCAGGATTAATATCAATCCCGGTACCACCAACATCCTTGATCTCCAGTCTGTCTTCATCTGCATAATGATTGCCGACAATCTGAATTTCAAGACGTCCGCCGCCAAAGTTGTCGCCGTGACCGTCAATATCAGCGTCTTCCACAATAACATTCGAGAAGATGCCTCCCGCCTGTTCAAGGAGCTTCATGTCGGCATTAGTGCCGGCACCTTCGGTGAAGGTCACCGCGTCGCCGTCAAGATCGCTGATCACAGGCGCATCGTTCACTCCGACCACGCTGACAATCATGTCAGAAGCTGCAGTGCTGCCGCCCGGGTCAGTCAGTGTGAACCGTACCGTGCGATCGCCTGTTGTCGGGTCTAACGAGTCAGTGTTGTTGTAGGTCACGTTATGGATCAGCGCTGATATCGCATCGGAATCTGTGCTCTCCGTAAATGTGACTGTCATCTCGGTCCCTTCCCCGAGATAAGTGCCGATCTGCTCACCTTCATAGAAGACTGCGACATTTCCCAGGAAACCGATCTGGCCGGCACCCATGCCTTCATTTCGGATGCTCAGGAGGTCATCACTCGTGGCTCCGTTGGTAATCTCAACCTTCAGATTGCCGCCCTCGAAGTCCGCGTTGTCAAGGTCTCTTCCGATCCCGTCTCCGTTTTCATCAAGAAGCACCGCGCTGCTGGTACTGCCGTCACCTTCAATAAAGGTCACAGTGTCTCCGGCAATATTGAATATCTCCGGAGCAGTGTTTACTGCATTGACGTTCACGGTCACGCCGTAAGCCTCGCTCGTGCCACCTTCACCATCTCCGTCATACAGGGTGAACTCGATGTTCCGCTCGCCCTCTGTGGGGTTGTAGGTTTCGAGGTTCTGGTAGGTGATGTTCTGAATCAGGGCCGCGACAGAAGTTTCATCCGCGTGTTCGGTCAGTTCCACCTTCAGGAGGCCATCGTTCTGATCAAACGACCATGCACCGATGTTCTCGAAGTTGTAAATGACGTCCTGACCCTGGAGCGTGATATCCCCTGATACGGTGGAAATCGCCAGTTCATCCTCGGAAGCAACCGGATTGAGGATGTCAACTGACAGATGGCCGCCCTCGAAATTCGAGCTGTCCTCGTCTGTTATTGTAGCTGGCTGCCTTGCCTCACCTTCAATATTCCCATCGGTCCGGTCAAGCAATATGGGAGCAGCACCTTCAAAGAACTCTATCACTTCAGTATCGGGAAGAAGTCCATTAAGATCCGTCTCATCAGTAATATGCTCAATCTCAGGCGCAGTATTCACCGCCTCAACCTTCACGACCATATCCGAAACAAGGCTGGAAGCGTTGGTGGTATCACCTGTGACACCTCCGTCGGTGAGTATGAACTGCACCTTACGGTTGCCGGCCGTCACGTCTTCAGAATCACTGTTGTTATAAGTGATGTTCTGAATCAGGGCCGATACCGCGGTTGTGGTTGCCTTGTCAGTGCTATTAAAATGGACTGTCAGCTTGCCGTCGCTTTCAACAAATTCGGCAGTGCCGAGTGCCTCGTTGCCATAATAGACAGTATCGCCGTCAGTTCCACCATAATAGATTTCATTCCCCATCTTGCCCTGGCTGTTGATACCCAGCACATCATCATTCGTGTCACTGACAAAACCGGTCGGATCGGTAATCTGAACTTCCAGGGTACCACCGCTGAAGTTGACATTGTCAGCGTCCAGGACATAGGCAGGTGCATCCTGATCCATGGTCACAAACCCGCTCCCTTCGGAGTAGGTCAGTACATCATCCTTGATATTGTGGATTTCGGGTCCGTCGTTCACCGTTTCCACGAATACCGTCACATCAGCAATAGCCGTGGCAGTACCGTCGTTTGCGGTTCCGCCGCCGTCATTCAGGGTGAACTGAATATTGCGGTCCCCCTCTGTGGGATTATCCGAGCTGGCATTGTAATAGGTGATGTTCTGAATCAGAGCCGACACGTTCGTCGTATCCGAGTTTCCATCAAATATCACGTTCAGAGTGCCTTCAATCTGATCGTAAGTGACTGTTCCGAACTGCTGTCCGCCGTAAGAGACTATGCCCTGGTCCTCATTATAGTCAAGAGGACCTGTGTCAGAAATACTCAGTCTGTCTTCGCCTGCAACAAGGCCGGTACCAATATCAACTTTGAGAGAACCGCTGTCAAAGGTTCCGCCATCAAGGTCACTGACAAAAGCATCTGAGCCGTCATTCGCCCGATCCAGCAGCATGGGCCCGCCGTTGAACTCGGTTTCATTGTAGGCCAGCGAGTAGCCGCCAATATCACTGAGCGTCGGCGGATCATTGATGCCTTCCACCTGAACAGTCATTCCATAATGGGGACTGGTCGAGTCTCCGCCGTCTCCGTCATCAAGCCAGAACTCGACTGTGCGGTCGCCTGTCATAGGCCCGTCAGTGTCGTTGTTCGTGTAGGCGATGTGATGGAGCAACTCGGACACGGTGTCAGTGTCCGCGTGGCTGTTAAAGTCAAAGGTCAACTGATGATCAATAGAATCCCAGGTGGCGGTGGCAAAAACATTACTGCCATCAGAAACCGTGTAGTCGGCCCCCGAAACTGTTCCATATTCAAAAGTACCAGAATTGGAATCTCTGAGGATCAGTTCATCCTCGGTCGCGTCGTCCGGGTTAAACCCGCTGGTGATCTGAACGGTCAGTTCGCCGCCATCAAAATCAGTGGCACCATCAACGTCAACGACCTGGGCGTCACTGCCAAAATCAAGGGCAACCGCCTCGGCACTGGCATCCGTGGCCTCAACAAAGGTCACGACATCCCCCTGGATATTCTCAATAGAAGGTGCATCGTTCACGTTGTTTATGGCGACGGTCACAAAATTATACTCACTTGATGCGCCATCTCCGTCGGTCAGACCGAAACGGATGGTCCTCATGCTGTCAGGTTCTGCCGGGTTTTCCTCGTCCGTGCTGCTGTAGGTGACGTGCCGGATCAGATCCGAAATCGCTGCTGTGTCTGCATTGTCGTTCAGCAGAATACTCATGGTACCTGTATCTGCATACTGGCCAGTTCCAATGGGCGTACCATCATAATAGACGGTCATGCCGTTGTAGGTGATCTTACCCTCGTTCAGAATATCCAACTGGTCATTGTCATTGTCGAATCCGCCGAGAATCGCAACATCGAGCCTGGCTCCGCCAAAGTCCGGGCCGTCAGGATCAGATACCATTGCGTTGAGTGACGCATCCAACTGTACTGCAACACCCTCTTCTGTATATGTCACACTGTCGCCGTGCAGGTTGGTGATAATAGGCCCGTTGTTCACGGTGTCTATATGCACGGTCACATCTGCCATATTGCTTGATGCGCCCTCAGCAGGATCTCCGGTACCGGGATCGCCGTCCCACATTGTGAAGCGGACGGTCCGGTCACTGGTCATCGGATCAGTGTCGGTGTTGTAATAGGTGATGACCTGCATGAGTTCCGAAACAGCTGCCGTCTGAGCATCCGTAGTGTCGAAATTCACTGTCAGGAGGCCGCCGTTCTGGCTCCATCCATAATCACCGATAAGATTGCCGTTGTAAGCAACAGGACCGCTGTTCAAGCCTGAAACGCCGCTGTCAGTAAAGCTGATAGCTGAACCAGTCGTATTGAAGCCGAGCATATCCTCAGTACGCTCGCCGCCGAGTATCTGCACTGCCAGCTTGCCGCCGTCAAAGTCCGTGGTGTCAGAATCTGTCACTACGGCATTTGGACTAACATCAAGAAGTACAGCAACGCTCGTAGGCTCAATGCCGGTATTGGCTTCGGTGAATGTCACGTCGTCACCGGCAAGGAAAGCAATCGAAGGTCCGTCGTTTGTTGCCACTACGGTCAGTGTCGTGTTGTAGTAAGCACTGGATTCAACCTCCTCGCCAAAGGTGGTTCCGTCTCCTCCATCCCACAGAGCAAAACGGACCGTACGATCACCTGCAATGACCTCATTTGTGCCCGCATCGTTATTGTATGTGATGTTCTGAATCAACGCTGATACGGCTTCCGCGTCTGCGTTTTGGCTTATCGTCACATCAAGATCACTTGTTCCAGTCCACTCGACATCTCCGATGAGCTGACCTTCGTATGAAACCTTACTCTGGCCTGTGTCGTAAGCAATCTGTCCATCGCCATATCCTTCATGCCTGATGCTCAGTACATCTTGTTCAGAGACACCTACGCTGGCAATAACCTGGACCGTCAACGTGCTGAAATTGTCGCTGTCAACATCATTGACAGAAGCATTCGGCCCGAGGTCAACATTCACAGCGCCGGCACCCTCAATAAAGGTGACAACGTCGCTGTCAAGATACCTGATCTCAGGTGCATCGTTCACCGCTGTCACACCTACTGACATGATGAAACCGCTACTGCTTTGGTTCTCACCTGCACAATCGCCTGTTCCTGCCTCACCGCCGTCATTCAGGGTGAACCGGATGGAACGAGTGCCTTCAGTCGGGTCTTCAGAGTCATCATTCACATATATAATGTGCTGAATCAGTGATGACACAGATTCTGTATTTGCATCCGCGTCAAGGTTCACAGTCAGACGCCCAGTTGCCTCTGTCCATATATAAGTACCGATCTGCGTATTTTGATAACCAACTGTGCCGGCTGTTTCACCGCTCATGGAAATATCCCCAACTGTCGAGAACGAAATCCTGTCCTCGCCCTGCTGGTATCCGTCACCGATTTCAACCGTCAGCATACCGCCGTCAAAGTTCGAGTTGTCCGCGTCCGTCACATAGATATGAGTTTGACCTGCACTTCCGGCAAGTATCGTTTCTCCAGGCCAATCCGCAGCCGAGCCTTCACTGAATCCAGCAAAGCCAACCGAATCAAGGTGGTGGAACACAGGCGCATCATTTGCAGTGGTCACATCTATATGCATAGATGCGTACTCGCTGGTTTCCACGCCGCCATTAAATGTTCCGTCTCCGTCATTCAGTTGGAAACGAACTGTACGCTCACCAGCTGTGGAACCGCCGGCCTGGGTCATCAGGTGTTCCATATTCGCATAGACGATGCTGTTCAGGAGTGCCGAAACACTCGTCTCATTTGCATCTTCGTCGAAAGTAATATCCAACGTGCTGTCTGTAGCGTCCCAGGTAGCAGTGGCAAATACAGTGCCTGAGTATGCAATCGAGGCAGAGTAATTACCGGCAGCATAAGAAGCGGTGGCTTCCATAGTGGCGTTAATCAGTCCGTTATCCACAATGTGCAGCAGGTCTTCCCATGTATCTGTTGACGGGCCGTTAATATCAACTTCCAGCGTGCCGCCGGCAAATTCCGTGCTGTCAACATCCGTCACAGCGAACACTGATGCCGGGTCAAGGAATGCAGTATCCGTACCCTCAGTTTTTTCGCAGAATGCCAGACGCTCGTCGGCAATGTTGGCCAGTTCAGGCGCATCATTGATGCCGGACACATAGATCG
>JAOZLU010000208.1 GCA_029934695.1 Desulfobacterales bacterium
CATCAAACATCAAACATCAAACATCAAACATCAAACATCAAACATCAAACATGGAATATATTGTCATAAAAAATTTACGAAAAGAATATATGGAACGGCGCAAGCATAGCCGATCCATAGAAAATTGCTATGTAAATTGCGGAGATGTGAACCTTGTCCTGGATAATATCAGCCTTAAATTCAAGGAAGGAGAACTGGTCTGCATCGTCGGCCCTTCGGGTTGCGGCAAATCAACCATGCTCCGTATTGTTGCCGGCTTTGAAAAATCCACATCCGGCACTGTGCTGATAAATAATAAAGAAGTCACAAAACCATGTTCAGATCATATTTTTGTGTTTCAGCACAGCGCACTTCTCCCCTGGATGAATGTCTGGGACAATGTCGGGCTGGGACTGCGAAACATCCGTGACAAAGAGCATAAGCATGAAAAAATCCGGGAATATATTGAGATTGTCGAACTGGAAGGTTTTGAACAGAATTATCCCTACCAGCTTTCAGGGGGAATGAAACGCCGTGCTGAACTGGCAAGAGCTTTGGCGGTCAGTCCGGATGTCCTTTTCATGGATGAGCCTTTTACAGGACTTGATTTTCTGGTCCATAAGAAGCTTCGTGAGGAGGTTGTCAATATGCACGAATATTTTGGCAAGACAATTCTGGTGGTCACCCATGATATTGACGATGCCCTTATTATGGGGGACAGAATTGTCATCATGAGCAGAAGCCCGTCTTATGTGAAGCTGGAACAGAAACTTGATTTTCCCCGTCCACGTGATTTCAAAAAATATCCGGAACTGGACGAACTGAGACAAGAAATATACCTTATGCTTGGAGTCCCACATGCTGTATAACAAAAATTCTGCAAAACAACTGCAAAACCCTCTTGCGTGGCGCATCCTTATTATAGCCGCAGGATGGCTGGTATTTATATCCGGCCTGCATTTCTGGCTGAACATTGACACAGGGCACAGAAAGGTTGTCAGAATGGGATATATGCCGGTAATCACCAATCTGGCAGCACCCATACTGGACCATGCAACCAGAAAAGGTGACGGGGTCCGTTTTGAAGCACTCAAATTTTCTTCATTTGCCGATCTGGGAGAAGCACTCCGTAACGGAGATGTTCAGGCCGCCTTTATGATAGCCCCCCTCTCAATTATACTCAGGCAGCAGGGGGAAGATGTCAAAGTCGTTTATATCGGCAACCGCCATGAAAGTACGCTGGTGGCCCGGAAAGACCTGGGCATAAAAAAGCTGGAAGATCTGGCAGGCAGGACTGTTGCCGTTCCCATGCGCTATTCAGGCCACAACATCAGTATCAGGCAGGAAATGGAAAGACATTCACTTGCCGGGCAGATAAATATTGTTGAAATGAATCCGCCGGATATGGCCTCGGCAGTCACTTCCGGTTCTCTGGATGCATATTATGTGGGCGAGCCTTATGCAGTGCAGGCAATAAAAAGCGGTGATGCAGAAGTTGTCTTATATGCGGAAGACGTGTGGAAGGGATTTATCTGCAACCTGGTGCTGGTAAGGCAGGCATTTATTGAAAATGATCCTGGCATCGTCAGAATGATGGTTCAGGGAGCTGCACGGTCTGGTTTCTGGGCGCAAAAAAACACCAGAGCAGCAGCCAAAATCGTATCCCGCTATTGGAACCAGGAAGCTGAACTGATTGAGTATGCCCTCACAACGCCGGAAAATCGTATTGTATATGATCAGTTTACACCAAAAACAGAGGAAATGCAGTATATCGCAGATCAGATGGTGCGTTTCAAATTAATCCGTCATAATGACATAGAGGGGTTGGTTGATGACCGGTTTGCAAAGGAAGCATACGTCAGCAATGTCACAGATTTTGAAAGTATTATCTTAATATCCAGGTCAAAATAGTACAGCAACTCACGAGTCCGTTCGGCCCCAGAACCAGAGAGCCGACGGAGTCATTCTGCGCTGTCCTTTATTCGGATACCGCATCAATACGCATCATTTGTTGCATATTGATGCAACATTGTTTCTCTTCTGCAACGTAAATACAAGGTTCATCCAATTATCTCCAACTACCTGTAAAAAAATGTTATAATTATATTACCTTTTGTACGTCGCTCACACAAAATCCCTTCTGCCTGTCAGACTGATGTTGCATATAAGCAATAAATCCTGCTGTTGAAATTCGTTCAGCAACAGTGTATTTTTTGACATAGCTTTCCCTAACTGTCTTAAATTATGCCTGTTTCAAAAAACATCAGGAATAATGGACACGATGGCATGGTTTATGCAACATATATGGCACAAAAAAATGAAAGCTGTGCAGAGGACAGAAAGTTGCGGCTGGGAAAGAAACCCGGTTTTTTTTCCGAATGAGGCAGTTTCTCCTGTCGGAAAAAGCCGCTCACTTTTTTGTCCTGTAACAGAGTTGAAAGTCAGCCCGCAAATCCGCTGAAATTGTTGAGCAGGAAACATCGGTCTGGAAAATGCCTTTCACATCAACCTCAGCAAGTGATGAGAACTTGTGACAGTCGGGCTTAATAAGGATAAAAAATGAACACAGTTTGTGACAGTCGGGCATAAGGGTAAAAAATGAACACAGTAATACTTATGAGTGACGGAACAATCGTCCACAACAGGAAAACCGTTGAAGTGAAGCCGCTCATATTTCTCAGTTACAGGGCGAAGCTCGAAGAGGAATATACATTAAGAAGTTATTTTCAGATGCTTGAAAAATACCCCCTGCTTGCGGATCTGAATATTTTTTTTCCCTCATATATGGAGCGATACCGGATGAGCAAGGAAAGCGGATGTGACGATGACAGCCTGGATTATCTTGAACTCGGCAAGACAATTGAAATGATCGGCTTTCCTGGCAAGCCCCGCATGGAAATTTTCAATTCTTTCCACGGTATTCATGGCGGGGAGATGTGTGAAATCAAAAATTTTCAGATAGAAGATATTCTGGATATGCAGATCAGACTTGGCAGGCTGAAGCACATCGTTTTGGGAGACAAGGTGGATGTGTTTGAATTTGAAACTGTGTTCAGTCTTTTTGAACTAATTGACGGAATTGCCTGGGAACTCAGTTTTCATGGCATTCCGAAACAGTGCGAATTACGGAGGTGATATCCATGTTTAAGAAAATTCTTTTTGCAACGACAGCTTCCCCGACCTGTGACAATGCAGCCAAAGTGGCGTTTGACCTGGAACTCAAGTGGGATGCACAACTTTATATTTTTCATGTCCTTGGCATTCCCACCCGGGGCTACAGCCCATTTGTGACAGATATAAGAACAGGTGAGACCGAACAGCAGGACCCGGATTATGCTGAGTGGGTAAAGGAGGAGATGAAAAATACTTATGCGGATCTGTTAAAAGACAGTGAAAACACTGTGATCGAGTCCGCTGTCGGGGTTCCGCATCGGGAAATCCTGAGAAAAGCCCGGAAAGAGAGTGTTGACCTCATCGTGATGGGGGCGCATACCAGGGAGGATGACATCGGTGCCACACGATATCGGAGTGTCGTGGGCAGCACAATGCAGAAAGTCGCCAAAGCTGCCCGGTGTCCTGTCGTCATCATCAGCAGACCATGCACCACCTGCTGGAAGCTGTTCTCCAATATTGTATTCGGGGCTGATTTTTCCAAAGCCTCAGATTCGGCTTTTCTCTTTGCATACAAGCTGGCCAAAGAAGTCGGCGCCAGGCTCCACATTTTTCACGCGGCTGATATCCATGTTGACAGCGCAGGCCAGGTTTTCGGACAGGAGGAAATAGAACAGCAGATAAAAGAGGCCCGGGAAAAGATTGATAAGCAGTATATTCCCCAAATAGAGGAGTTTGACAATTATGACATTGAAATACGGGAAGGAACCCCGTATGTTGAAATCCTCAAGTTTGCCCGTGAAAAGCAGGGGGATCTCATTGTCATGGCACATCATACCAGGGAAACAGACCCTGAAAAAGCGCTGCTCGGCAGCACGGTTGAGCAGGTTGTTCTCCGCTCATCATGCCCGGTTGCAAGCGTCAATCATCCTGACAAAGTGGCTGGTTCGTAGTTCGGCTTGAATAAAAAATGTTACGGACGGGATTGCAAATCCCGTCCGGCTTGGGGGATCCCGTCCGGCTTGGGAAATGTTACGGACGGGATTGCAAATCCCGTCCGGCTTGGGGGATCCCGTCCGGCTTGGGGCTTGAGGTCCGGCTTGAGGGCGTAGTTACGCTAACCGCATGAAGGCGGAACTGCGAACTTTAATCAGGTCGCCAACCGTCAAAGTGATAGGATTTTAAAATGAGCGAAAAGAAGGTTGTGGTCGTGGATGACGAGATGGATATGAGGATATTCATATCCACCCTTCTTGAGACAAGCGGATACTTGCCTGTCGTAGCGAGAAACGGGAAAGAAGGTCTGCGGAAAGTTAGGGATATCGAACCTGATCTCATTATTCTCGATGTGATGATGCCCGGAGAAGGCGGCGTTCAGATGTACAGGCAGCTCAAGACAGACAAAACGCTCAGGGATATCCCGGTGATCATGCTGTCGGCTGTGGAAAAAAAGACGTTCTTCCATTACCTCAAGATGCTGAATATCAGCCTGGAGAATGCCATTCCATACCCGGACTCATATATTGAGAAGCCACCGGATGCAGAAGAACTGCTGAAAATAATTGAGACTCATTTTCATCAAAAGGAGCGGCATAAGACATCGGCCCGCCGATGACATACGCACATAAGAAAATCCCGAGGTTGTAGGGTGGGTGAAGGATTTCGATTTTTTACGCAGTAAAAAACGGAATCCGCAACCCACCTTGACAAACGCACAAACGAAATCATTACATATAATTTGGATTTACAGAGGAGTGCAAAAATGGATTTGCCCGGATCATAATTACTGCAATGGAATTTTTGCTTCTTTGTCAACTGCAGACGATATTATTGAATATATTTTGATTTACAGAGGAGAAAGGGAATGTTTAACGATACGAGCTGGGACTGGGATATTGGCAGACGACTGATTGCTGATACTGATGAGTGGAAGGACAGATTTGAATGGATTGAGGAGCCTTATGTCAGCCCGGACGGAGAAAAAATCGCAGCCATCATCAGAAACGAGGACGCTGAATTCAGTGTCTGCGAAAACGGAACGACGTGGGAAAACACGTTTGACAAGATATGGCGACTGAGATTCTGTCCTGACAACCGGCTCACAGGTCTGGTGTCAGACATGGGAGAATGGACAGTCGCAGTGGACGGTGCAGCGTGGGAAAACAGGTACGAGTTTATGTGGGATCCCCGGATCAGCCCGGATGGCATGAACATCGCCGCGGCCGCCCAAAAAGGAATGAGATGTCTGCCAGTTGTAAATGACGTCCCCTGGGAAACCGATTTCCTGTCCATGACAAATCTCACCCAGGGTCAGGACGGGAAAAACGTCGCTGCAGTCGTTCAGACCATCCAGGTATCAGAAGGGGACATTTTCAAATTCCAGGAAGGATGTTATTCACTGGCTGTTGACGGCAAAGTGTGGGACAGGAATTTTGTAAATGTGTGGAACATCGGGTTCAGTCAGGATGGCACACAGGTCGCGGCTGAGGTGAGAACATCCCTTTATGATTACACGATTGCTGTAAACGGGGTCCCGTGGAATGAGACGTTCAATTCAGTCTGGAAACCGCAGTTCAACCCTGAAGACGGTTCTGTCACAGCACCTGTCCGGATCGGAGGAACCTGGACACTGGCGCGGAACGGCATCCCTATATGGGATCGTAAATTCGTCCAACTTTGGCATCACATATACAGCCCGGACGGGAAAAAGCTGGCGGCAATTGTCGCACCTGAATTCGGACAGTGGACCGTGGCTGTTGACGGCAAGCCCTGGCACCGGATATTCGGTGATCTTGTCACCGACGCAGTGTTCAGCCCGGATGGAAACCGAGTGGCCTGTATCGGGAAAACGGACGGGGCCTGGAAAATTGCTGTGGACGGAATCGCCTGGAATGAAAGCTTTGACATGGTCTGGCAGCCTGTATTCAGTCCGGACAGCAGGCATCTGGCTGCAAAGACAGAGAAAAACGGAAGCTTCGCAGTTTATGTTGACGGTCAGCCCCTGAAGGAATCGTTTGGGGCGTTGTGGAACCCGGCATTCAGCCCTGACGGGGAAAAAATTCTGGTAAGGGGTATCGGGAACGGTGCCGATAAAGGAAAATACTGGCGCCACGTCATATCGCTGAACGATATTGCAAGCTGAAAGGAGTGTCTGGAACACCGCCATCGGCGACGAAATAAATCCGGGCAGGCATGAGAGGACCCCCTCACCCCTTGCCCCTTACCTGATATATATAGGAGAAGAAAAAAAATGCACGGCATATATAATTTTGTCAGCGGCCCGCTGGTCTGGGTATCGTTTATCCTTTTCATCGGAGGAAGCCTGTATCGGCTGATCTCGATGGCAAAGCTGGCAAATGAGAAAGACCAGACAGTTTATGCATATATGGATTTCCATTATGCATTTCGCTCAATTTTCCACTGGATCATACCCTTTGGAGCCGAGAACATGAGAAAGCACCCGGTGATGACGCTGGTCACGTTTGCGTTCCACATAAGCCTCCTTGGTGTCCCACTCTTTCTTTGCGCCCATATCATTCTGGTTAAAGAGGCTTATGACATCAGTTGGTGGTTTCTCTCTGATTCTCTTGCAGACGCAATGACGCTGATTGTGATCGCGTCATGTGTGTTTTTCGCCGTGAGACGGAGAGTTCTGCCGGAGGTCAGATTTTTAACGTCGCCTTCTGATTTTATCATCATTGCCATTGTCGCGGCTCCCTTTATCACGGGATTCTGGACATATCACCAATGGATCGGATACAGGATTGTAGGTATTCTTCATATTCTTTCAGGAGAAATTATGCTGGTTGCCATCCCATTCACCCGGCTGAGTCATGCGTTTTTTTTCCCGTTCACAAGAGGGTATATGGGGTCTGAGTTCGGAGCTGTCAGACATGCGAAAGACTGGTAAGTGGCTGCTCATCGGACGGGGCGTCTCGCCGGACGGGGTTTGCAACCCCGTCCGAAATGAAAATTTTCCCCGGTTTTTTTTATATCTCACACAAAGGCACAGAGGAATTTATGATAACACGCCTCAAAGTCGGAAACTACCGCAGTCTTGCCGACATTGACATAAGACCGGGGCCGCTAATGGTCCTGGTCGGAGCGAACGGGTCCGGAAAAAGCAACCTGATTGACGTGCTGCGTTTTGTCCGGGATATCATGGTTCGCGGTCTGAACAGGGCCGTTCTGGACAGACATGGCATAGATGAGATCAGATGTCGGTCATCCGCGGATGAGAATGTCCGAATCCACCTCCGCCTTGACCTCCCTGACTGTTCCGGGGAATACGGCTTTACCTTGGGCAGAACAGATGCAGGGGGATGCCGGGTGACTTGGGAGAAATGTGTCGCCAAAAAGGGGAGTGTCATAAACGCCTTCGAGATCAGGGATGGAAAATGGGTGACCTGTCCTGAGTGTTTCTCACCGGATCATCTGCGCCCTCTGTCCGACACAGAGCTGACTCTGCCAGCCGCCGCGCATACGGATTCGGATGGCATCCGTCATATCTGCGAATACCTTGGCAAAATGGGATTTTACGCAATCCATCCTGAAAACATGCGTCCGCCCCAGAAACTCGGCAATCCTTATCCTTTGGATGAAGACGGGCGAAACATCGCCTCTGTTCTGAGGGACCTGGGGAAAAAGCCGGCTGAGATCGCAAACCTGCTTGACGCACTCAGGGTGGTTGTTCCGGATGTGGAGAACTGCACAGTGGAGATGATCGGAGGATATCTGGTCACCCGCCTGCACCACACCCCTGTCAACGGCGAGACACCTGCCTTTGACTTGGCTCACGAATCAGAAGGGACCCTCCGCATTCTGGGCATTCTGACAGCGTTTTATCAGACTCCCCCGATACCGCTGCTGGCAGTCGAGGAGCCGGAGCTGAATATTCATCCCGGTGTCATCGGCATCCTGCGTGATCTCCTCTTTGAGATGGCCCGGGGCATGCAGGTGATCGTCACGACCCACAGCCCGGATCTGATCGCCGACCTGCCAGCGGACATAGTGATGATAGTGGAAAAGGATCACGGAGTGACGAAAATCGGGGCGATCAGCGGGGTTCAGCGTCGGGCTGTCACGGAAAAGCTTTTCTGGCCCGGCGAGCTGATGCGGATGGAAGGTTTGCGAAGAGAGAGTGCCCTCGCCGGACGGGGTTTGCAACCCCGTCCGAAATGAAAATCAGTAATCAACAAAGGGTTAAACAGGAGCGAAGATGATGATATGCAGCATCGGTGAAAATCCGAAGGGCAGTTCATCCGTATCCTTACATAATTTACAGAGGAGGAATATATGGCAGGACCTGCATCCGAATCAAATAAGGGGACTATTGACGAAGGTATAGAAAAGGGAGCCGAGAAGCTTGAACCGGACAGAATAGAACAGGTCATCAACAATGTGCTGAAGAATGAGACCGGCGCCCGTCTCAAGGTGTATGTTGACACATGCGTACATTGCGGGCTGTGTTCCGAAGGGTGTCATTATTATCTTTCCCACGACAATGATCCGCGGTTTTCCCCTGCGGGCAAGGTAAAGCAGACAATGTGGGAAATACTGGACAAAAAGGGAAAAGTCAGCCCGGAGTTCATAAAAAGGGCTTCCGAGATCGCATCAACAGAGTGCAATCTGTGCCGACGCTGTGCCATGTACTGTCCCTTTGGCATTGACATCGCCTATATCATATCTGTTGTCCGAAGGATATGCCATCTGCTGGGCGTCACGCCTCTTTACATACAGGACACCGCACACAGCCATTCCGCAACCCTGAATCAGATGTGGGTGAAGGACAATGAGTGGATTGACACTCTTATGTGGCAGGAAGAGGAAGCCCAGGAAGAGATGCCGAGTCTGCGGATACCTCTTGAGAAGGAAGGTGCCGAAGTCTTTTATTCTGTGATCGCTCCTGAACCCAAGTTCCGGGCGCAACTGATATATCAGACCGCCGTGATCATGAATGTGGCCGGCATTGACTGGACAATGCCCGCAACTCCGGGATGGGACAACAGTGACATGTGCATGTACACAGGTGACTTGGAAATGATGGGCCGCTTAAAGAAGGAACACTTTGAGACGGCCATGCGGCTTAAAGCAAAAAAGATTGTCATGGGAGAATGCGGACATGCGTTCCGTTCGGTTTACGACACGGGGAACAGATGGCTTGGCTGGAAAATGCCTCCCCTGCCCATGGTCCATGCCATTGAGTTCTATTATGAACTTCTCAGACAAGGAAAGATAAAGATTGCCGGAAAATATGAAACCCCTGTCACCTTTCATGATCCCTGCAATATCGTCCGGGGAAGAGGTCTGCATGAAATGGGGCGCTATGTGACAGAGGAAATCTGCAACGAACTGATTGAAATGCATCCGAACCGTGAGCATAATTATTGCTGCTGCGCGGGAGGCGGGGTGGTAAACTGCGGTCCTCCGTTCAAGATGAAGCGGATTGACGGGAACAGGGTCAAGGCGGAGCAGTTGTTCGCGGCAAAGGCAAGGGGAGCGAAGACGATTATCGCACCATGTCATAACTGCCACAGCGGACTTGAAGATATCGTTCAGCACTACGGGCTGAATATGGAAATTAAGTTTCTGGGCGATATTATATATGAAACCATGGAAAAACCAGAATAAGGAGAGTATTTTTTATGGAAATGCGGACCCGAATGATGTATATGACAGTGGCAGTGATTGTTTTCCTGACCGCTGTTGTTTCTGTTTATTCACAGGAAGATGTGACAACTGTTGAGGACAGTGCGTTTACAGAAAAAATGAGGCCGCCAGTGCCTTTTCTGCATGATAAGCATAATGAAAACGCGCTAATTCATGATGACGACTGCAATATATGTCATCACACATACAGCGATGGGAAAAAGCTTGAAGATGAATCCTCGGAAGATCAGGAATGTTCCGCATGCCACCAGCCAGCGGATGAAAAAAATCACATGGAACTCATAAAGGCATATCATAACCGTTGCAAAGGGTGTCATACGACGTTGAAAGCAGGCCCGGTCTTATGTGGGGAGTGCCATGTCAGAACGCAGTGATTTTCCAGTCCCGGATTGGATATAAGAAAATAAGCCCGGCAATTCGTTCGACTGAGCGTCCGACTGATCTCACGCCGAAGTCTCATGCCGAAATATTGCCGGTCAGACACAGAAAGAGAGGTTTTCTATGGCAAAAAAAATTATGATTGTTGATGATGATCCCATCATTGTCAAATATCTTACAAGCCTTTTTAATGACAACGGGTATGAGACCTGTACCGCGTCCGGCAGCACAGAAGGGCTGGAAGTGCTGAAAAATGAGAAGCCGGATATGATAACGCTTGACTTGGATATGCCCGAAGAGTGGGGCCCGAGATTTTACCGCAGGCTCAGTAAGGACAAAGCGTTCAAAGATACACCGGTGATTGTCATCAGCGGCGTATCCGGAGGACACCATGCGATAAAAAAAGCCGCTGCCTTCCTCAGCAAGCCCTTTGACAAAGATAAGCTTCTTGGAATCGTCAAAAGCACGATAGATGTTTGATGTTGGATGTTTGATGTTGGATGTTGGATGTT
>JAOZLU010000209.1:0-1588 GCA_029934695.1 Desulfobacterales bacterium
ACCGCTTGCGAAGGCCGAAGAGGTTCCGGAGGGACCGTCTGACTCTGACGGCGACGGCGTGTATGATGACAAAGACAGATGTCCCGGAACTCCCCAGGCCGCAAGTGTCAATATTTATGGCTGCTGGGTGCTTGAGGGTGTGCTGTTCGCATTTGACAAATGGGATATACGTTCGCAATATTATCCGGATCTGGATGCAGTTGTCAGCATCCTGGAGCAGAATCCGGAACTGAGGATAGAAATTCAGGGACATACGGATTCCTTTGGAACCGCGGCATACAATCAGAAACTTTCCGAAAGACGGGCTGAGTCCGTGAGGGCGTATCTGGCGAAAAAAGGCATTGCCTCACACAGACTTTCCACCTCGGGCTACGGATTTGATCGGCCTGTGGTACCGAACACCACGCCGGAAAACCGCCAACTGAACCGGAGGGTCGAACTGAAACCGGTCCGCTGAAAAGGGAAATGATTTGAAAGGAATTAAGGAAATGAAACGTATTATTTGTTCAAAATATATTTTTCCGGCGGTAATCGCCCTGCTCATCTCCCTGCCTCTGACAGTGGGAGCTGATGAGAATCTCTCACTTTACGGGCTTAAGGGATACGGCCACACCTATTCCCCGCTTCCCGCGGACGGGCTTCATCTGCAGGCCGGGGGCATGTACTCCAGCTTCGGCAGCGGAAAACTGAACTGCAGGGAGGGCAATGTCCTGGCCGTGCCGATCAGTCTGACGGTGGGAGACGGAAAATGGTGGTCCCTTGCCGCGGCAACGCACTGGGAACGCTGGGAAAATACCCATGAATACTGGGATGACAAATACTTGAATGGCAAAAAAGTTGACACTGAGAAGGACGGAACAGGAGACATCTTTCTGGGCGGAAAGCTTTATCTGCTCAGTCAGGAGCGGGGAATGCCTCTGGACCTTTCGATAATGCCATACATGCTGATTTCCGGCGGAAACAGGGACAAGTCCATCGGTGATCTCTACCGCTACAGCGCGACTGAGAATGATGACCCGGCCTACGGGGGGAATCTCCTTCTGGGCAGGCAGTTCGGCCCGCTTTATATCGCAGGCAATGTGGGCATCAGCCATGCGAAGAACGATGATCCCGATGCCGAGGAGAACACGCTCTTCCTGGGCCTGACTCTCGAATACCAGATAGCCGAGTCAGTGACCTCGTATGCAGAGATCGTCAATGTCGAACACAAAAATATCTCGGTATATGATGAATCCTCCCCCTGCTACGACGAAGACAGTGATGAGGATATTCGCGAGCTGGGACTCGGAATTGCATGGGTCGGCGGCCAGTGGGGTGTCAAGCTTCATCTGGGGGCCGGACTCACTGAAACATCTCCGGATGTCCGGGCAGCCTTGCTGATCAACCGGACGTTTTCATTTTAAGGGTGCCCTTCGGCAAGCTCAGGGGCCGAAGCTCAGAGGGAATTTATGGCCGGGCATTTGTGAGAACACCGGCTGAATTCCTCTGGAAGGAGTGCAAAAATTGAGCGAGTGCAGCGAGCGGTTTTTTGCATGGGATGTTGTGCAAAAAAACCGCTTCGCTCAATTTTTGCACTCCGGACAATCTT
>JAOZLU010000209.1:1688-10608 GCA_029934695.1 Desulfobacterales bacterium
CGCTTCGCTCAATTTTTGCACTCCGGACAATCTTTTTGGGATGTTGTGCAAAAAACCGCTTCGCTCAATTTTTGCACTCCGGACAATCTTTTTGGGATGTTGTGCAAAAAAACCGCTTCGCTCAATTTTTGCACTCCGGACAATCTTTTTGGGATGTTGTGCAAAAAACCGCTTCGCTCAATTTTTGCACTCCGGACAATCTTTTTGGCATGATCTGGCCCGGCAATTGATATAAAGAAGAAGAAACAACAGTGAGGGAAAAAAATGAGCAAATGTCATAAAATTTTGGATGCAGCGGATATTGATCGTGTCCTGACACGGATGGTCCATGAGATTCTTGAGAAACACAGGGGAACGAAAAACCTTGGTCTTATCGGGATACAGACCCGGGGGGTTTCCCTTGCAAAACGGATTCAATCTGGAATTCAGGCCATTGAGGGCGTTGAAATCCCCACGGGAGACATGGACATAACCCTGTATCGGGATGACTGGACCCGCATCAGCCATAATCCTATTGTGCAGACCACGGAAATAGCCTTTTCGGTGGACGGGAAACAAATTATTCTGGTGGATGATGTGCTGTTTACCGGCCGCACAGTACGGGCCGCAATGGATGCCCTGATAGATTTCGGGAGACCGGATCGTATTGAACTGGCTGTGCTTGTGGATCGGGGGCACAGGGAACTTCCCATTCAGGCGGAATATGTGGGAAAATTTGTTGAAACAAGACGCTTGGAAACCGTGAATGTCCTGATTGCCGAACATGACAGCGTTGAGCAGGTTGTCATTGAAGGATCAAGGGATTGAGGGCCTGAATGGTCATCTGTGATTTCACTTTCAACTTTTCACTTTTTCACTTTCAACTTTTCACCGTCGAGATTATGGAGAATATAAATGGGCGTCAGAGAACACAAAGAACATGCGGCAAAAAATGTCAGGCTCGGCATCATCACCCTTTCCACCACCCGAACCCTGGCAGATGACAAGGGCGGTCAGTGGATCAGCGAACAGGCCCGTCAGGAAGGACACGAGGTGGTATTTCATCAGGTCATTCCGGACAAGACCGACATCATAAGCGGAACGGTGCTCGACGTCATCCGGGAACACGCCCCCCACGCGCTTCTGCTGACCGGAGGGACTGGCATAAGCCCCAAAGATGTTACTGTTGAAGCTGTAAAGCCTTTGTTTGAAAAAGAACTCACGGCATTCGGAGTCCTCTTTGCACAGATGAGCTTTGAAGAAATCGGCTCCGCGGCCATTTTATCCCGTGCAACCGCGGGAGTGGTCAGGAAAACAGTCCTTTTCTGTATGCCGGGAAGCCTCAGGGCGTGCCAACTGGCCTGTACAAAACTGATCTTTCCGGAACTGGGACATCTTTCAAAGCATATTCATGATGGGTAAACACAGACCTCCGAGGTTTTCAAAACCTCGGAGGTCTTATAGGTCTTATGGGTTGGAGGATTAGAGACCTGATTATCCCCCGAAGGACGCTTCGGGAATCTCCACCACCGCGCCGTTGGTTGCAAGAATGGCTTCCATCTTGCCCATTGTGATCGGAAGGATGGCGGTGGCAAAAAATTCAGCACTTCTGATTTGTCCTTCATAGAATGCCGCATTCTTGTTCTTTTCCGCTTTTTCCTTTCTTTCCCACCGGTCGTCGCTGCCCACAAGCTTTTCCAGTTTCGGGGCTGCGATCACGGCGCGCCACAAAAGCATCCACGCAACGACAACATCGCCGGCTGCTTCCATAAAAGGATGGGCAAAGGCAAAGGCATTCAGAGATTTAAAGGAACTGGCGGTTTTGGCGATATGCATGCCTGTCTCGGACAACTTCTCCACCGCCGCCTCCAGTTTGACGGCAAAATCTTCAAGAATGGCGATTTCCTTTGCTGATGCAATGATTTTCTGCACCTGCCCCACGAGTTCCATGACAGGTTTGCCGCCGTCCATCCCCAGTTTCCGACCCAGAAGATCCATGGCCTGAATGCCGTTGGTGCCTTCATAGATCATGGTGATCCTGCAATCCCGGAGGAGCTGCTCCTGGGGATATTCCCTGATATATCCGTATCCGCCATAGACCTGAATACCGTGACTGCAAACCTCGAACGATTTGTCCGTGACATAGCCTTTGGCAATGGGAGTGAGAACTTCGATGAGGCTCTGATGCATGGCTTTCTCTTCCGGATCGTCGGTGACAACAACCTTGTCCTCGCACATTCCGACATAATAGAGAAGGCTTCGCATCCCCTCCACATAAGCCTTCATCGTCAGCAACTGACGTCTGACATCCGGGTGTTCAATGATGGAAACCGATGGCGCATTCGGATCGCTCATCTGCAAAAGGAGATTCTTTCCCTGGATTCTTTCCCTGGCGTAATTAAGGGCATTGATATAAGAGGAAGATGCACAACTGAACCCCTGCATGCCCACAAGCAGACGGGCCTCGTTCATCATCAGGAACATGGCGCGCATCCCCTTGTTCTCTTCACCCAGCAGCGTTCCCCTGCATTTCCCCTTGCCTCCGAGGGAAAGAGAGCATGTCGAGTTCCCGTGAATTCCCATTTTCTCTTCAATGCCGGTGCAGACCACATCGTTGAACTCTCCGAGGCTTCCGTCATCGTTGATCCATACTTTGGGAACGAGAAACAGGGAGATGCCCCTGGTTCCCGGAGGCGCCCCTTCAACCCGGGCCAGAACAGGATGAATGATATTTTCCATCAGATCATGCTCACCACTGGAGATGAATATCTTGTTTCCGGTGATGGAGTAAGTTCCGTCCTCATTTTTCACGGCCACGGTGGTCAGCGCGCCCACATCCGAGCCTGCCTCTGGTTCGGTGAGAAGCATGGTTCCGCCCCACTCGCCAGTAAACATTTTTTTGAGGCAGAGATTTTTCTGCTTTTCCGTTCCAAATGCCTTGAGCAATTTTGCCGCGCCGTAAGTCAGTCCCGGATACATCATAAAGGCATAGTTGGCACCGTTAAAATAATCGCAGGCCGCCAAAGAAATGACAGTCGGCATTCCCTGCCCCCCCCATTCAGGCTCATCGGTCATGGCGACCCATTCGCCCTCTTTGAACAATTTGTAGGGCCTGTGAAAGCTCTCCGGAACCGTCACCTTTCCATTTTCAAATTTGCATCCCTCCTGATCTCCTGTTTTCTGAGTGGGAAGGATCTCTTTAATAGCGAGATTACGCGCCTCGGTGACAATCATATCCACCGTCTTTTTGTTGAATTCCGCAAATTTTTCATGCTTGCTCAATTCCTCAACATGCAACTGTTCATGAAGAACAAAATCAACATCCCTTCGATCTGCAATTACCTGTGCCATTGTTCAATTTCTCCTTATTATTTATCGTCATTGCTTTGGTCAGATGACGAATATCACTGATTACTGCTCACTGTTTCCGATTCCCCTTATAAAAAGTCCTATAAGCGGATCTGTCATGGAAACAAGGTCATATTTTCCGCCTGAATACAGCCAGTTGTTTATTGCCGAATCCACGGCCCCTAAGATGAAACGTTTTACCAGACTGATATACAGATCTTTGCGTATGCTTCCTTCCTCCTGGCCTTTTTCCAAAATTTCAGAAACCATGTCGAGATACATTTTCGACATTTCTTTTATCTGATCTTTTATCAGATTTTTTGAAACAAGACTGCCCTGATGTGTCACTGTCTGATATACTATTGCCATATTCCTGTCGCTCTGGAACTCTTCCAGATGCCTTCGCACAAGATTGTGAAGCTTTTCCCTGGAATTGTCCGCCTTGTCAACCTCCTCCCTGAACAGAGCAAACACCTGTTTTGCCTTGTAGCTGAAAAACTGGACAAGGATATCATCTTTATTTTTGAAATAGAGATATATCGTACCGTCGGCAACACCGGCCTCCTTTGCAATTTGTGAAATAGTTGACCGGTGAAACCCCTGTTTTGCAAATACATTGACGGCAGCTTCAAGGATACGGTGGTATTTGTCGTTTGTTTTTCCTGTTGTATTGATAACGAACCTCCGTAAACCCCTTTTGATTATAACATAGGGGAATTCGTGAACTTGAGCTTATACTTTAAAGTTTATGTGCCGTTCACAGCTCCCTAAATCCATTATAATCAGAATCCCTTTAATAGAAAGCAATTTTTTTGTCCGACAACCTTGATCGCCATAACTTTCTGAAATTAATGGTACAAATACTTTCATTGCCAGCGTATGCCATTTTTTTCACTACAGCTTTTCATTGTAGGAAAAGTCAAATTTTTTTTAACGGGGAATTCCAATTTTTTTTCAATCCAGTTATGAATGAATATTCATTCATTTATCAGAGAGGGTTTTTATATGTCAAGCAAAAAATCATTTTTTGTGCAATTTATTTTTATTATATTTAAAAATCAATATATTATATGAATACAATATAAAATGCAGATAAAGTATAGCCGGATTTTTATACTTCCAATGGAATGAGTGAATATTCATTTTTTGCCACAGGCCGGAAAAGGAGTGCCAGTGTGCTGAAATTTCATTTCAGCACTCCACAGCCGGAAAAGGAGTGCCAAACTTCAATAGTGTTCGGCACGATTTTTGCATAGATATGATCCGGCATATCTGTCATACTGAAGCAATAAGTTTTGATATTTCAGGTGTGAAAGGTTCCGCAAGCAAATTTCTTACGGCGGTTAACCAGTGTATGCCTGTTTTCCAATATTTTTTGTGATTTTTTGCCTGATAACGAGACAAGTCCGCAGGAATAATGAGATACTGAGTCCGGGAGAGTGGCGGAGGATTCTCCGTAGCTACGGGCGACAGCTTCTTCCCTGTTTTCCTCCGATTCGGCGGCGGATTCTCCGCCGCGGCAGGCGACTGTCCCGTCTCTGCTTTCCTCTGATTTTATGCATTCCTGCCTGAATGCCAATAATAAGAGACAGGCAGTCATACACAGGATGAACTGAATTTCAATTCCCTCAGGCCTGTGAGACATTCAGTTTGCAATTGACTTTGATCCTATCACACTGGAGATTTGATTATAACCCGATTCCTCCGCAAGAGATGCACAGTGCTTTTCTGCCGTTGACAGAAAGCAGAGGGATCAGCGAAAAATTATTTGAGCAAGCCTTGTTTGCACCTGAATTTAAATATTTGAGCGCGGCAGACGGGCATCTGTGTTTATCTGTGTTTATCTGTGTTACTTATTTGTCCACAGATTTTGAGAAAGGGGCGTTTGAGGTGTGTGTAATCACAAAGGAAAACATCTCGGAGAGTACAGTTTCAACGGAAAACGAACGCAGCCGGCTCTTTCAGGCATGTTCACGATACATGGCTTTTTCTGAAAAGGCAGATAAAGATGGGTATCCGGGCGTGTCCATGCCAAGCTGTTCAAAAAAGCACTGGATGATCCCGGGGCAATGCGGATGCGGTGTATCATATCTGTCCTGAATGCGGGCATACGGTCATGGACGAAGCACCGAAAATGCCCCTACTGCGGCGTGGATGAGGCCGCAGACGGACACAGATGAACGCGTGGACGGCCTTCTGTCGCGAGGGCAGTCCGATCTCTCCGCCGGCCTGTGCCGTCTTCTGGGGACTGGTTCAGTTCAATGGGAAATCATGTAAAATCAGCCTGTTGCACAGGCATGTCAAAAATCGGACAACCTGCTGTTTTTTTAGACAAATCCGGGTGATTTTCCTGAAAAATCCCATTGAGCTGAACCAGTGTCTCCTGAGCGGGACAGGAAACCGTATAGCCTTTGTTTTCGGACCTTTTAATTTCCGAGAATGCTCAGGAACTGTGACAGAGCAACTTTCCCTTTTCCTGCGGGATTGACAGACCCGGCAGGCGGCTCGGATTTGCCAATCGACTGCTCCGTCTGAACTTACGCCTAAGTCCGAGCCGAGCATACCGGGATGTTATTTGCTCACGATTACTCAGGAATCTGTTCGAGTCTTCATGCCGGAGCCGGCTTTTTCGAGATTCTCCTGTATCTTGTCAAACTCAAATCCCTTTTCACGAAGCGATATTATACGATCCCGCATGGCATCGTCAGGTGCCCGTTTCGCCATCTCATCAATAAGCTCCTCATACTGAGGGATGATGCTCTCAAACACCAGAGCCCCCTCAATACAGATGGTTGGCAAAACCTTTCCCTTCAGTTCCATGAACTTGTCAACGCCAGTCTTGTTTTTGATAGACCATTCCTGATACTTGATCATTTCCTGGACATCTGTGGGCAAAGCAGCGATGGACTCCATCATATATCCGCACGCGGCGCATTGCACACTGTCCAGCGTCAGAACATCAATAATGATTTTGTCTGCCATAATCATACCTCCTTGTTATAGGGATTTTACCAAGATTCAGGATACTTGGTGTAATATTGCTCAAACCAGTCCCTGGCTTCCATGACTTGGTCCATGTGTTCCACCGGAACATCATAGGGCATGTCTCACCCGGGGGCGAATGTGTATCCGTGCTGACCGCCGGCCGCGAGGCTTACGATGGCATCCTCCCTCGGAGAGAGCAGGCCCAGGCTCAGTGCCAGTGTCAGTTTCAGATTGCCTCCGAAACCCACGTTATACTTTCGGGCCATGTCCCGGATAAAGTTCATGTTCAACTGCTCATCAATTGCAAATCCGTGGGTTCCGAGCTTGCAGACCTCTTCCATGACCTTGGTGCAGTCGCCGCAGATAAAAAAGGAGGATGTCAGGCCTGCATCGTGGACCACTTTGGTGGCAGCATTGCAATTCGGCTTTACATATTCTCTGAATGTTTCCGGCCTGATCTGGGATGCCACCGGATCCACGTTGGCAATAATATCACACCCCATTTCCGCATAAAGCTGTGCGGAAACCGCTCCGACCTCACCGGCGAATTTGCATACTTCCCGTGCAAATTCCTTGTTTTTATACACATCTGTAAAAATTCGCACCCCTGCCAGATGGGAGGCCAGGGTCAGGGGGCCGCAGAAAAGCCCCATCATGGCGCAGTCCAACTCCTCCAACTGAGGTTTGGCGATTCTTGCCGCCTCGAAAATCACCGGCCAGCGTCCCGAATCTTTGGTGGGAAGTTTAAGTCCGGCATCTGCGGGCGTTTTGTCAGAACACGGATGGGTTGTCACCGATGGCACATTATCCGGCCACCACTTGAGATCGCAGCCTATCGCATTCGCTTCCACCGAGAGATCAAAAAGCAGGGGAATCCCGTCCGCTTTATACCTTTTGGCTGTTTCGACAATTCCTTTTGCCAAAAGTTCGGGGTCCTGCAGAAATTTGTCCGCAGGCTCATTGATGATGAAAGCGCAATGAACCCCCGCATAAGGCACCCACGGGGCCTTCTGGGTTCTTTTCCCTCTGTAGGCGTCAATCAGCATTTGTTTCGCCATTATTTTCCTCCTTTTTAAAGTTTGAACTCCGACCAAAGTTGATGTCTCACACAAAAGCACAGATAAAAGGCGCAAAGATGAGTACAGAAAAAATTTATGGTCAGGTACTTGTTATTCCGTGAATCTGTTTTGCCATACGGAACTCAGGGAAAAAGCGTTATCCTGGTATCGTCCGAAAAGACATTTCCTTCAGAAGCAGAATAATATTTTTTTTCAGTTCCTTACAGCTTTAAAAAAATGTTTGCCAACCCAACTCTGAAAAGCAGTGAATACCTCTTATACCTGTTATTCGAGAAGTATGACACCATAATAATTAAACGCATTGCGCCGATCCTTTGCAACTTTTGACGTTGTTCCAAGATTTTGGAGCGTTCCGATGACATCAATGGAAAAGGATTCAATGGTCGGTCTCTTTTCCATTGGGAACCGGCATGCCTTGGGGTATGCACATTCTTTGCAGAGGGCGCAGGAGCCGCTGACCAGACTGAACGCCTTATAGTATCCTTCCAAAAAGAGCTGACGCTCCAGGCTTATTGTCCCCTTCCAGTAACGCACCTGATTTGTTCTTTTTTTGGCAGTATTCAGATGAAAATCTGCACAGCGCTGAACGCCGACCAGCAGCAACGCGAGGGAATATTCTCCGAGAATGGCGCGGGCTTTGTCCGTATCGGGTGTGGCAGGCGGACAGCACCAGCTAGTACCATATTTGCTGCAACCGTAGCGGCATTTCAGGCTGACCCAGTCTGCAACAACGATTTTTTCAACACAGAATGGAAAAATGGCACCCAGCCCATATTCATTCCCCCGCTCAAGAAGACGCTGGGTCAGCTCGTGCGATATGCCTTCATTGTTTCTGAAAGGCACTGTCTCGAATCCTTCAATGCTTTTGAAGGCGATCACCTTGCCCCCCTTGCTGATTCTGCCATTGCTGATCTCCTTAATCTATGAATCAAACTTAATTCGCACTTCCCGCGGAAGGGCCATACCCATTGCAACTTCAACTGTCTTCACCACGGCAGCTGGAACAGGGCATGCCGAGTGGCAGCCTGCCCGTTCCGCAGAAATGAAAATCGGATTTCGGGTCAGGGGCGTGAAAAGTTCTTTCAGCGTGATTTCATTCAGTATCTCGGACAGCCGCTGAATTTGCTCGCACTCCGAACCGGAAATTTCGAGCTGCACGGTCCGTTTTTTGGCCTCCTGTGCGCTGATGATGCAGGAAAAGCCGCAAATACCGGGTTCCACCGTTACACAAACCTTATTCATAAGGCTTCCTCTTAGCGATCAGAACTTGGAAACGGGTTCAATTTTCCTTAAAGGCTGCTTGTCAGATTTCGGCTTTCCAAGCGTTTTTTTTTTAAATTATGTCTTGAAATCGCTTCAGAAAGTAAGGCAAACAATTGTCCGAAATCAAGCATATCTTCTATATGACATTTTTTCTTTTGTAAATCGTCCAAAAGATGATTTTTGGGCAAAAAAAGGATGATTTTTTACCTTGTCCTCTGGCGTTTACATCAAACATCAAGCATCAAGCATCAAGCATCAAGCATCAA
>JAOZLU010000803.1:0-1343 GCA_029934695.1 Desulfobacterales bacterium
CCACCATTTCCGCAGAAGGTGGGTTCCGCTTCGCTCCACCCACCCTACATTCCACCCACCCTACATTCCACATTCCACATTCCGGGTATTTTATTTTTGGGAAATCCCTTAAGGATATTATTGGGTGGAGCGAAGCGGAACCCACCATTTCCGCAGAAGGTGGGTTCCGCTTCGCTCCACCCACCCTACATTCCACATTCCACATTCCGGGTAGTTTCACGACAACACCTTTCCGAACACGCCCAGAGCATACTGAATATCGTCTGACGTCAGATGGTAATGGGTGACAGCCCTTAACTGATATTGTCCGAGAGGCAGTACCCGCACTCCTGCCGCGTCAAGCTGTTCTGCCAAAGCTTCTGCGTTCAGTCCGCGTGTCACTTCAAAAAACACAATATTGGTTTTCACACATTCCGGATCAACTGACAGGCCATCCATGTTGGTCAGGCCTTCTGCCAGTTTTCGGGCATTGGCATGGTCATCTGTCAGACGGTCAACCATCTCTGTGAGCGACACAATGCCTGCTGCCGCGAGTACCCCCGCCTGTCTCATACCCCCGCCGATCACCTTCCGGTTCCGCCTGGCTTCAGCAATAAAATCACGGGAGCCACATACCACAGAACCCACCGGCGCGGCCAGCCCTTTGCTCAGACAGCAGGAAACCGAATCTGCGTGACTGACCAGTTCAGATGCTTCCTTTCCCAGAGCAACAGCCGCGTTGAAAATCCGGGCACCGTCAACATGCACTTTCAGCCCGTGACTGTGGGCCAATTCCCCCACATATTGCATATAATCAGCATCAAGCGGGTTGCCGTTGCAACGGTTATGGGTGTTTTCCAGCGCGATCACACGGGTTCGGGGAAAGTGAATGTTGTCCGGCCGGATGGCAGCTTCAATGTCATCAGGCAGGAGCCTGCCATCAGGCTGATTGGGAACAGTCCGGGAATGAATACCGCCCAATGCAGCGGTTCCACCCTGCTCATAGAAAAAAATGTGGGCCTGATCTCCCAGGATCACTTCATCCCCGCGACCGCAATGGGTCAGCAGGCTGACCAGATTCGCCATGGTGCCGCTTGCCACAAACAAGCCGGCTTCTTTTCCCAAACGATCTGCGGCCATTTCTTCCAGCCGGTTCACGGTGGGATCATCACCAAACACATCATCTCCCACCTCTGCCTGAGCCATTGCCTGGCGCATGGAAGGGGTCGGCTGCGTGATGGTGTCAGATCGAAAGTCAATGATACGCATATTTTTAATCCTCAGAAAAATTTTCATTCTATGGAACTACAGTGCAAAAATTGAGCGAAGCAGTTTTTTGCACAACACAAAAAGATTGTTGTCCG
>JAOZLU010000803.1:1443-2680 GCA_029934695.1 Desulfobacterales bacterium
AATTGAGCGAAGCAGTTTTTTGCACAACACAAAAAGATTGTTGTCCGGAGTGCAAAAATTGAGCGAAGCAGTTTTTTGCACAACACAAAAAGATTGTTGTCCGGAGTGCAAGAATTGAGCGAAGCGGTTTTTTGCACAACACGCCATGACATGCAAAAAACCGCTCGCTGCACTCGCTTAATTTTTGCACTCCGGACAATCTTTTTGTTATGGACAGATTTTGGGTTTTAAACTTTGGACTTTCCATGACAGATAGTGCATTCCAATTCAGCTTCCGAGGGTTTATATTTCACCAGCACCACCGAAATATTATCTTTCCCTCCCCTGTAATTTGCCGCTTCCACCAAGGCAAAAGCCGTCTTGTTGAAATATTGGCCTTTGTATTTCCGGACAATTTTTTCCACTTCATGATCTTTCAGCATGTCCGTGAGTCCATCTGAACACAAAAGAAGAATATCTTCCTGTTCAAGTTTCACCTCTTTCAGTTCCGGTGTGATTTTATTTGTCACTCCGACGGCCTGTGTAAGAATGTGCCAGGATTGGCGCGGAATTTTTTCACGGGGCGTTTTTTTATGTTCAACAAGATAATTTCCCCATGTCTGATCTTTGGTGATTTGTCTGATATCTCCACGAATCAGATACGCACGACTGTCCCCGGTATGGCAAATATATGCCCTGCTTTTCATAATTACCATCATTACCAGCGTTGTCCCCATGCCCATAAGGCTGAAGTTGTTTTTTGTGCTTATTTTTATGCTATGATCCGCTTTGGACAGAGCTGATGTAAGGTATTTAAAAATATCAGCGCAGCTATACCCTGGTTTGAGCATGGCCACCAAATGATCATAAGCCACCTCAACCGCCATTCTGCTAGCCACCTCACCTGCCTGATGTCCCCCCATCCCATCTGCCAGAAGAAAGATACCCCTCTTATTGTCAATCATGATACTGTCTTCGTTATGATGCCTTCGTTTTCCAGTATCCGTTCTGTAATCTACATTCATCGCAAATACCTTTCGCACTTTCAAATGCCTTGATATATCCTTGCTCAGCATTCCCCAGGTGATGAGAAAGTATTTTCAGCAAATGGAAATCCACTTTTTACTTTGAACTTTTCACTCCCGAGTGAACAGATAACCAGTTTCATCTTATCCATTTCATAAGATAGAAGGCGAAATCAATGGGGCAGAAACAGTATTTCAGGGTAGCAATATGCTACTTTCAAACATCCAACATC
>JAOZLU010000210.1:0-5366 GCA_029934695.1 Desulfobacterales bacterium
TTGATGATGTTATCCAAAAATGTTTTTGTCCGGGCAAGTTTTCCCCCCGGCAGCGTAAACCCCGTCCGGCAGCCAGGTTTCTTCAGCAAAGGCATGTTCTCAATTCCCTGCGGGCCGCCAGAGGTAACAAAAACCGGTATGCAGAGAATTTATGTCCCTCGGAAACCGCATATTGATAAGAGAGAAACTGTTCCCACGGGATTTCATCGCAGAGGTGTTGTAGAGATTGTCCTCCGGATATTCCGTGCGGCGATAGACCACGACCTTTGCATCCTCGGACAGCCCGGCCAGCGATTTCGCCTTCAGAATCGCATCGCTCAGATATCCGACCTGATCAATAAGTCCCATCTGTTCGGCTTCTCCCGCGAGATAAATACGACCGGAGGAGATATCAGTCAATGTCTTCCGATCAAGGTTGCGATGCTTTGCCACGAGTTTGATGAATTTTTCAGCCAATTGGTCAACCAGGCCCTGGAGAATTTCCTGCTCCTCCTCGGTCGCCTGTCGGAAAGGTGATGCCATATCCTTGTTTTTCCCGGATTTGCTCACCTCCACTCTTAGACCGATCTTATCCATAAGACCGCTCACCTTGGGCTGCATGAAGATGACACCCACCGAACCAGTCACAGTGGTGGGATGAGCCATGATGAAATCCGCAGGAAGTGAAATATAATAGCCGCCCGACGCTGCCAAACTCATCATGGCAACGACAACTTTGACACCAGTCCGTTTCTTAAAAGCCGCTATCTCATGATAGAGAATATCGCTTGCCGTAACCGTTCCCCCAGGAGAGTCTATTTTCAGGAGAACCGCCCTGATCTCATCATCCTCCTCAGCCTTTCTGAGCTGGGAGACAACCGCCTGAACCACGCTCGGACTGGAGCCGAACATCCCCTTCTCCGCAGCATCTGAGATAACCCCTTTGACGGAAACAAGCAACACCTTGCCCTTTTTCTCGCCCTCAAGAGTAAACTCCTCAAGAGGATCGGTACTGTCGCTGAAAAGTTTAAACTGGGGAGAAATGCAACCGCTCACAACAAGCAGCATGACCGTGAAAATAATAAAAAAGTACGTCCGCATAAGCTTTAATATGTCCTTTCCTTTTTCTTTTCTTTTCTTATCTGTTTTCCTGAGTCGCTCCCGGGGGATTGGATCGCTCCCGGGGGATTGACAAATCCGCCGGGAAAGCCTGGGATTTGCCAATCCCAGGCGAGCGGGGGCAGGGACAGGCGAGCGTAGCCCTGCCTTTTCCCTTTCTTATCCATTTTCCCTGTAGCTATTAATCAACCCCAGAATCTCCTCACTCTTTTCCTCCATCCGAGCCGCCTCGTCCTCATCATGTTCATGGTCATACCCGAACAGATGAAGAATCCCATGCACCAGCAGTTGGGCAAAGCGTTCCTCTGTAGTGATTCCCGCCATCTCTCCCTCTTTTTCAGCGGTGTCAACGGAAATCACCACATCCCCGAGCATATCCGGGGTGATATCTGAAAATTCTCCCTCACGCATGGGGAACGCAATCACATTGGTCGGTCCCTGTCTGTTCAGATAATCCTGATTGAATACAGCTATCTGGGGATCATCAACGAGAAGAACAGAAAGCTCACCCTCAGGACACGCCAAGGCGTTTAAGACGGCCTGAGACATCTTCCTTATTTCTTCCGGATGTATCTTTTGGCTGGTTTGCCGGTTGCTGATCAACACTCCCATTTTTCTCCTTATTCTCCTTATTCTCCTCGCCCTTCTTCTTTTTCTTCTCCTTTTTCCCCTCTTTTTCAGCCCCCGCGGCAGGCTTTTCAGGATATTCAATGCGATGATGGTGGATGCCGTTCAATATTTTATTGAAACTTTTTGCAATATTATGAAGATCTCTCAGCGTCAGTTCACAATTGTCCAGTTGACCATCTGCGAATATTCCGTTTATCAGCTTCTGAACATGCCCCTGAATTCTGGATGGCGTGGGATTGTCAAGGGTTCTTGAAGCAGCTTCAACCACATCAGCGAGCATAACAAGCCCGGCTTCCCGGGTTTGGGGCTTGGGCCCGGGATATCTGAAATCCTCAATTTTTACAGCATCCTTCCCTTTCAACTGCTTTGCTTTTTCATAGAAGAACCGGATAAGGCTTGTCCCGTGGTGCTGCTGGATCGTGTCAATGATAACCTGGCCCAGTTTGTTCTGCCGTCCTATTTCAACGCCGTCTTTTACATGGGAGATAAGGATAAGGGCAGACATGGAAGGGGCAAGCTTGTCATGTCTGTTTTTGCCGTCGGACTGGTTTTCAACAAAATAGACCGGTTTTTTGACCTTGCCGATATCATGATAATACCCGCACACTTTGGCAAGCAGAGGATTGGCCCCGATTTCGGAGGCCGCAGCTTCCACCATGGAACCGATAACAACAGAATGATGATATGTCCCGGGTGCTTCCATCATCAGCTTCCGGAGGATCGGACGGTCAAGGTTTGCAAGCTCATGAAGCGTCACATCTGTGGTATAATCAAAAGCCATTTCCAAAAGCGGGGCAAGACCCGCGGCAACGATACCCGCTCCGAGACCTCCGGCAAACGCAAACCCCCAGTCCCACAGGAGTTTGGCCCCTGAATAATCTCCTGTGTAAACATCTGCGGCTGTCGCAAGAATCATATTCAGCATCCCGAGTCTGACTCCTGCCATTATAAACACCTTACGTTCCTTGCAATTCTGAATCCAGTAGGCCCCCATGATGCAGTTCATCAGGAAGTAAAGGAAAATTTCAAACCGGTTCTGAAATATGAGTGCTGTGCAGACTGAAATCACAATGGCAAAGGAAATGGCAGCGTTGAGCTTCATGAACAGGCATACTGTCATGGCACTTGCAGCAAGGGGGATACCGAAAGACAGGGATGACGCGGATATGGAGAACATCCAGTTCTGACTCAGTGATTCAAACAGAATTGCTGATATCTTGGGAAGAAAAAAAAAGCTTACCAAAATCACGGAAATAAACAGCATGTCCTTGTTATGCCTAGGGGAAATCTGGTTCTGGCGATTGACATGAAGCATATAAGTGATTATCAGAAGGCACAGAATCATCACCATGGCACCGATACTTCTTACATATATTTTTTCTCCTATTTTACCGGTGTCCAATTTTTCCAGTTTGTGCAACTGGGATTCCGTGGTAATGTCCCCCTCCCGCAGAATCATTTCACCGGCTTTTATCAGATGAAGAATCGGATTAACTCCTGCCACAGCTTTTTTCCTCCGTTCCTCAGTCTCACTTCTGTTCAATGTGATATTGGGCTGTATGAGCTTCTGAGAAAGGGATACAATCACAGGAACCAGTGCCTTGCTGATGTCCTTAATCAGAGGTTTGGCGACAATCCTGACCATTTCCTTGTACTGTTCCGGGCCGTAAAATTTCTTCAGAGTCCGAACAACATCTTCTGTCTCTGTTCCAAGATCCCTTAAAACAATTCCTTTATCGCTTTCCCTGAGAAGGACTTCTTTATTGGCAACCACCCCGTTTTCCAGTATCTCTGTTAAAATCCGAATGATGACATCTGAGATATTTTTGGAAAATCCCCCTTTTTTGAGGATATTAAAATCCTCCTCACTGACAGTGAATCCGAATTTTTTTTCAAAATCCGACTTCTTCTGCCAGAGCCGGTTCCGCGCAGATGATTTTTCAGGAGCCGCTTCTGTGCCTGGAACCGTGTCCGGAAGTTCTTTTGAATCTGTCTCACTCTCTTTGACATTAAGCTGATCTCCTTCCTCACTTTCGAGAAGTTTTCGGAACTCATCAAAAGCCTCAGTCAGCTGCTGTTTCAATCTGGATAAAAAGGTCGCATCGCGATCATAAACTGTCAGGACTTTATCCGCAGCCTCCTGCCGAGCAGCGTCTCCCGCCTTCTTATCCTCTATGAAAAAATCTCTCGGGGCCTTGATGTCTCTTTCAGCAACATCCCCCAATTGGTATGAATGCTCTGTGACGATAAGATTCGGGTGGAGGATGACAGTGAATATGCACATCACAACGACAAGAAGGCCTCCTCGGACAAGAGGGCTGGACCCGATAAAATTACTGATCGATTTTTTTTTTTCTTTTTTCATTTTGGATCAGTTGTCAGTGATCTGTCAGATGCAACAGATCACCGATAAATTACTTTGTTCTGTCTGTATTCAGATTTTCATAAGCTCTGATAATTTCCTGCACCAGTTTGTGTCTTACCACATCACTTTTTGAAAAAAACACGAACTCTATTCCCTTGATTTCCTGCAGGATGTTTTTTGCCTCGATAAGCCCTGATGGCTTTTCATGGGGAAGGTCCACCTGGGTGATGTCGCCTGTGACGACAGCTTTGGAACTGAATCCGATACGGGTCAGGAACATTTTCATCTGCTCTGAGGTTGTATTCTGAGCTTCATCCAAAATAATAAAGGAATCATTCAGGGTCCGGCCGCGCATGAATGCAATGGGTGCGACCTCTATTACCCCCTGCAGCATCAGTTTGGACACCTTTTCAAATCGCATCATGTCATGAAGCGCATCATAAAGGGGCCTTAAATAAGGATCAACCTTTTCGGTAAGGTCCCCGGGCAAAAATCCGAGGGATTCACCTGCTTCAACCGCGGGCCGGGTGAGAATGATACGGCTTGCAAGTCCTTTTGAAAGGGCTGCAACTGCCATGGCCATGGCCAGATAGGTTTTGCCGGTTCCCGCAGGTCCTATCCCGAAAACAATGTCAAAGTTCCGGATAGCGTCAATATATTCTTTCTGGGAACGGCTTTTGGGGGTTATGGCGCGTTTTTTTGATGTGATATAAACCGTATCCAGAAAAATCTCCTTCAATTCGATACGATCATCTTTGCTCAACGCCGTGACAGCATAATCAATGTCATTGGGATACACAGGATAACCGCTTTTCAGCAGACCGTAAAGCTGCCTGAGCACATTCTGGGCAAGGCTTGCCTCAATAGAATCACCTTGGATGAATACGCTGTTGCCCCTTGCATTGATTGAAACACCGATAGCGTCCGCAATTCTCCGGAGGTTATTGTTTTGTTCACCGAACAATTGCCTTGACAGTTCCAAGTCCGAAAACGTCACTTTTGTTTTTTTATTATCAGAATTATCCATATTTCCAAATTCAGTGGGGTTTGATAATCAGGTGCTAAGAAAATTTTTTTCTTTTGCCGGACAGGTTTTGCAATCCCGTCCGACAGAACAGATGTCCAACCTTTTACTTTTGCCGGACAGGTTTTGCAACCCCTTTTTGCCGGACGGGTTTCCAACTTCAACCTGTTCAGGTTCAAAATATGGTTTTGCAACCCTTTTTTACCGGATGGGGTTTGCAACTTCAACCTTCATTGCCGGACGGGGTTT
>JAOZLU010000210.1:5466-10562 GCA_029934695.1 Desulfobacterales bacterium
TTTAGCACAGGCATTGTGCTGAAAGTGCTGAAATTTCATTTCAGCACTCCATT
The DNA here is from genome assembly GCA_029934695.1 of Desulfobacterales bacterium. GTDB lineage: Bacteria > Desulfobacterota > Desulfobacteria > Desulfobacterales > 4be13 > JAOZLU01. The sequence continues at coordinate 5,520 of JAOZLU010000210.1, forward strand.
TTTTGAGACACAGGACAATTTAACAAAATTTAAGGGAGTGCTGAAATGAAATTTTAGCACAGGCATTGTGCTGAAAGTGCTGAAATTTCATTTCAGCACTCCATTTTGAGACACAGGATAATTACTTATGAACCCGCTTGATATTTTAATGATCGTCATATTAACCTATTGTGTGGTAATGGGTTTTTTCAGAGGGCTGATGAGGGAACTGGCTGCAACCATCGGGGTGTTGGGAGGTTTTTACGCGGCTTATACATATTACATGAATGTTTCAAAATATCTGTCAAAATGGATATCGGATCCTTCTTACCTTAACATATTAAGCTTTCTGATCATTTTTTTCAGTGTTTTCATTATAATCAGCATACTTGGCGTTATCATCAAGTATCTGCTTAAAATTATTACGTTTGGATGGATGGATCGTATTTCCGGGGGGGGATGCGGTCTTATCAAGGGACTGTTGATCGTATCGGTTGTGCTGATGACCTTAATAACCTTCCTTCCAAAGGGATCACCCATTATCAGGGATTCCATGCTCTCTCCCAGCGTCACCCCCATCTCTGAGAAAATGGCAAAAGTGATTTCCAAGGACATGAAACGCGAGTTTACAATCAAGATCAGGCATTTTAAGAAAGCATGGAAGATGAAATCCTGAAAAAAGCTGAACAGTTTTGCAATCAGACGGATTTCATTCAGTTTTCCTAAAACTTAAAACTTAAAACTTAAAACCTGAAATCCAATGAATATCAACGCCTCCATTATTGACCAACGCCTGGTTTCAGTCGCGGATGCGATCCGGCAACAGGCTGATGAAGAACTGCGTATCACTGAAGTGAACAGGCTCAAATCCTTGGCGTTTGTGTATCTGTGCGTCAAAATCGTGCTGGATTTGGAAGATGCCGAAACTTTTGACTGCCTCACCATGCACATTTCCGAAGAATATGACGGCGAGTTCACAGTCAGCCTGTTCCAGGGAAAGTATAAAAACAGTCTGGAGGGCAATGCCAATTTTCCGGAAACAGGGGTGACAGCCCTGATCAATGCGATCAAATATCTGTTTGACCCTGCGGCCGAACTGCAACATATTAACGCCCGCCTGCACACCAAAGTTGAGGAAGCCCGCAGCCTGATCCGGGACGGCTACTCTCTGCCACTTTCCGCCGCGGTGATTTGACAGAGAAGCTTCATGAGGGGAGAACTTCAGCAGTGGCCTGACATCCAAACAGGAATTGGAGGAATCTGAATCCGAACTTATGACGCTCTCTGTGGCCACAGGCAGATATGAGAGCGGGTATCCGTCTTATCCATATATCCGCTGTCAATTCCCCGGAAAATATCCGCTGAACTCTGTTGATCCGCACTTGCGGAGTGTTGTGACCTCGGACAGCCTTGAAAATTGGAAGCGTTAGGAGATTTAAAGTATGAAACAGGAAATAAACAAAAAACAGGAAATGAATTTCAACAGTCTGGTTGTCGTCATTCAGCAGGTGCATCATGAGCTTTCCGCACAGGCGGGCAGGGCTGTCAATGTCAGTCTTACCATGCGTAATTGGTTCATTGGCTGCTATATTGCCGAATATGAATTTTATGGTGCGGATCGCGCTGTATATGGAGATAAGCTTCTGTCAGCTTTGGCAAAAAAGCTGGGGCATCTGAGCAATTGCAATCGAAGGCAGTTATACCGTTATCTTCGTTTTTACAGATTTTATCCTCAGATTGTGGGTACAGTGTCCCCACAATTCAGAAAATTGCTGCCCAAAAATATTGTAGCCGGAAAAGTGGGCACAGCGTCCCCACAATTGTCTTTGCCGGCAGAAACACTGATTTCAAGCTTGTCATACAGTCATTTTGACCAGCTCGCAGATTTGGATGACGAGACAAAAAGGGGATTTTATGAGTTGGAATGTGTCAGGGGATCATGGTCGGTCAGAGAGCTTAAACGCCAGATCAACAGCCTTTACTACGAGCGTTCCGGTTTGTCATACGATAAAAGGAAACTTTCAGAGATGGCGAATCAGTGTGCGGAACAGGCAATGCCAGGGTTGACAATACGGGACCCTTATGTTTTTGAATTTCTGGGATTAAGAGCCAAAGAGGTGATGAGCGAGTCTCACCTCGAAGATGAACTTCTCGATAAAATCCAGGAATTTCTTTTGGAACTTGGACACGGATTCTGTTTTGAAGCCCGACAGAAGCGCATTCTTATTGGCAACACGCACTACTTTGCAGACCTCGTCTTTTATCACCGGATTCTTAAATGTCACGTTCTCGTTGAGTTGAAGCTCGCTGAATTCAGCCATGAGAACATTGGACAGCTGAATACATATCTCAGTTGGTACAGGAAAAACATGATGACCGAGGGAGACAACCCTCCTGTCGGAATTTTGCTGTGTACAGACAAAGCGCATGCACTCGTGGAATATGCCTTGGCCGGGATGGATGAGAACCTTTTTGTTTCCAAATATCAGCTTAAACTGCCAAAGAAAGAGGAGATACAGAAGTTTGTTGAGAAAAAACTGCGGGAAACTGGATATGACGATGAATCTGAGTGAGAAACAGATGGCAGGTCATGGCCGTTATTTGGCAGGTAAGCTCAGGCGTTTCAGGACGCAGACCGTGGGAACGAGATCACTTTTCACTTTCAACTCTGAATTTTTTTTATGACTTGCAAAAATATTGAAACCTTAATTGAACTGATTGACACATTGAGGGGCGAAAACGGATGCCCTTGGGACCAGAGGCAGACCCCCCGAACCATGGCACTGTATCTGCTGGAAGAGGCTTATGAACTGCTTGATGCCATTGAATCCGGCACACCTGACGAGGTTTGTGAGGAACTCGGGGATGTATTTTTTCACATACCGTTCATTGCCAGGCTGTTCCAGGAAAAGGGACATTTTGATATGGAGGATGTTGCCGGGACCATTACAAAAAAAATGATTCGCCGCCATCCCCATATCTTCGGCGATGCCACGCTGGGCACAGAGGAAGAAGTCAGGCAGCAATGGACGGAAATCAAGAAAAAAGAAAAAAACCATGCTCCACTGGAGTCTGTTTTGGATTCTGTTTCTGCCAGTCAGCCCGCACTGATGCGCGCTTACAGAATTTCGGAACGCGCTGCCGGAACAGGCTTTGAATGGGATGACATCTCAGGGGTCATGGAAAAGGTGGAAGAGGAATGGGCTGAACTGAAATATGAACTGGCAGACAGTAACGGGGACAATCAGGATCGTGTGTCCATGGAATTGGGGGACATGCTGTTTACGCTGGCAAATGTGGCCCGTTTTGCAAAAATTCACCCTGAAACCGCTTTGACAGATGCCATCAGGAAGTTTGAAAAGCGGTTCAGATATATGGAAAAAATGTTTTCAGAAAACGGAAGAAACATAGATGCGGCTTCCCCGGATGAAATGAACAGGATGTGGGAAGAGGCAAAAGGAGTTTTTTCATGATTGCCATCATAGATTATGATGCAGGAAACCTTACAAGTGTGGCCCGTGCGGTGTCGAACATTGGATTTGAATGTGTGGTGACAAACAATGTCAGCGACATCGCAGGCGCAGAACGGATCATTTTCCCGGGTGTCGGTGCCGCTGGATCGGCAATGGCAAGCCTGAAACGTCTCGGACTTGACACCGTCATAAAGGACGCACTGGACGCGGGCAAACCCATATTGGGCATCTGCCTCGGCACACAGATTATCATGGGGCACAGTGAGGAAAATAACGGAACCCCGTGTCTCGGGATCATCAAGGGGCATACCCGGGCCTTTCCCTCGGAAATGAAATCAGAAGAGGACGGCAGCGCGCTGAAAATACCGCATATGGGCTGGAACCGTGTCCGTATCAAAGCAGATCATCCTGTGCTGTCCGGAATGGGGGAAACTGACGAATTCTATTTTGTGCATGGATATTACCCGGACCCGGATGATTCAGCATACCTGATCGGGGAAACCGATCATGGCATTTCATTTGCGTCAGTTATCGGATTCAAAAATATCATCGCCACCCAGTTTCACCCTGAAAAGAGCGGGAGGCCGGGTCTTGGACTGTTAAAAAATTTCTGTGAATGGGAGCCGGCATGTTAAGCAAACGAATTATTCCCTGCCTTGATGTGAGAGAAGGGAAAACAACAAAAGGCATTAAATTTCAAAACAATGTGGACATTGGTGATCCAGTTGAAATGGCCCGTTTTTATTACGAGGCCGGCGCGGATGAAATTGTATTTTATGACATTACCGCATCTTATGAAAAGCGGGATATCATGATTGACGTGGTGCGGTGTGTGGCGGAAACCATCTTCATACCGTTTTCCGTGGGTGGCGGCATCCGCACAGTTGAGGATATGCGGACCGTTCTGCTGGCCGGGGCCGAGAAAATCAGTGTAAATTCAGCAGCCGTGAAATCGCCTGAAATCATTTCAGAAGGAGCCAAAGCCTTTGGCAGTCAGTGCGTTGTGCTGGGCATGGATGTCAAACAGGTGGAGAAAAGCGAAAAAATCCCTTCCGGTTATGAAATCGTCATCAACGGCGGACGCACTTACATGGGGATTGACGCGCTGAAATGGGCCATTGAAGGACAGGAACGCGGAGCAGGAGAAATCTGCCTGAACTCCATTGACGCGGACGGAACCCGGGAAGGGTATGAACTGAATCTGACCGCACTGATATCCCAGAATGTTGACATCCCCGTGATCGCATCCGGCGGCGCAGGCAAGCCGGACCATCTCAGAGATGTGCTGACAAAAGGGAGTGCGGACGCGGCCCTCATAGCGTCCATGACCCACTACGGAACCTACACAGTGTCAGAGATCAAAACCTATCTGGACGACCAGGGAGTCAAAGTTCGGATGACATGGTAGCCTCACTCGTTACGAGGGCTTCCGCCTCGTAACGCTGTTGGGAGGCTCTGCCTCACACCAGCAGCCTCCCCGCTCACTTTCACTCGTTACAAATCCTGTAGGGTGGGTGAAGCGAAGCGAAACCCACCATGCTATATAATCCCGTAGGGTGGGTGAAGCGAAGCGAAACCCACCATGCAGCTA
>JAOZLU010000804.1 GCA_029934695.1 Desulfobacterales bacterium
TATCAGATGGGAAAACGGGTGTCAAACATTTTATTCAGGTTCCCACAAAAAAAATTCAGATACGAGGGAGCGAACCTGGATTGGCAAATCCCACGCCTCAGGACCTCCGAGGTTTCAAAAACCTCGGAGGTCTTGATTTACTCAGCTTTTTTTAAAGTTGCTCGCGGGGGATTGGCAAATCCCCCGCCCCGCTTGCGCTAAACTGAAAGTTCAGCACTCCTCCCTGCTTGTTCGCGGGGGATTGGCAAATCCCCCGCCACACCAAGTGCTTCGGGTTTGCCAACCCGAAGCAAGCGTTTATTGAAGCGAATGCATCTCATCGGCCAGGATTGAACGGATATATCCGTTTCATCCTTACTATCTCAGGCAATATCATCCGTTTCATCCTCCGACCCGCTGTCATATCTCAGGCACCATGCTCTTTTCCTTACCTGCTTTTAAAAATTTTTCAAGCCGGACGGGATTTGCAATCCCGTCCGCAACATTTTTTTTTAACTTCTCCGAGTGCTGAAATTTCATTTCAACACTCCTTCATCTTCAGAAAGATTCTGCAACCTGTAAGATTCAGTATGTCAAAGAAATTTTTCAGAGAAATCTCATCCGATGTCCGGGCAGTTTGCTGACAGATTTCTGACTTTTCTGCCAGAGTTGCGACAAGTTCGGATGCGGACGGATAATCTCCCTGTTCCAGTGCGATGCGCAACTCGGATAACAGGAACTCCCTGTATCCCTCCTCAAATGTTTCCTTTCTTCCGGGTTCAGCCATGATTCTGTGGTATGTTGTCGGTTCACTGTGTCCGATCATAATATGTTCCTCCCTTCAGACGCATTTCATATTCTTTTCTGCTCCTCAGCGCAGTCCTTTTTTCAGGGGCCGGAAGCTTGTCCTGCTTCTTCTGAAAAGCATTGGTGACAATGATCCTGTTTCCTTTGAAGAAACACAGAAATCTGTCAGGCTGAGGTTTGAAAGCGTAAATTCCGTCCCCTTCGTTTCTGAATTTTGTTATGTCAAGAATCTTTCCGAAATCCCCCATCCTTCTGAAAAGATACATCAGTTTGTTCTGTCTGCGGGAATTCAGATTGTCAAAATAAGTTGATGGCTAACTGTGGCCTTTTTCATCAAAATACCATTCAATGGTATATTCCGGGCCGCTATAGGCTGTATATTCCTTCTTCAAGTCGGACGGGATTTGCAATTCCGTCCGCAACTTTTTTCCCATAACTTCTCCGGGTGCTGAAATTTCATTCCAAGCCGGACGGGATTTGCAATCCCGTCCGCAATGTTTTTGACGGATCGGATTTGACAATGGCTGCCCGAGGGGTGATTCTCGCCTTCGGCTCTGCCAAAATTTCATTTTGGCACTCCGAAGAATGGCTCGGATTTGCCAATCCGAGCCAGGCAACCGACAATGTTTGCGGAATCAAGCTTGACACACCATAAACTTTCAGCCATAATTTGGCAACATGAAATTTTGGGCTGACCACTCTTTTGTCAGTCATTCAACTTTCAACTTTTTACTTTTACAGAAAGAGGCTCGTATGAAAAAAGCGTTATTACCATGCTTCATTTTGATCGTAATGATATGCCTGAGCAGCGGATTGAAAGCTGAAATTTCTGGTTCTGGTATCCGGGAACCTGCTGTGTCGGGTCAGTTCTATCCGGCCGATTCATCCGCAGCATCAGACTCCTGTTTGGCGGAATACCGGGTTCCTATCTCTCTTTCGGGCAGCAGGTCACAGCTATTTCCCTTTTCCCTGTCGGAATTTTGCTGGGATCCTGTTCCAATGGGCAGCAAAATTGTACATCGGCAAAAATGCGGACAAAACGCTCTGGCTTATGCCATTGAAAGTGCCGGTGATCCATTGGAATCTTTCTTTTTCCAATACTTCAAATTGTATGTGGATTATTTCAGGTATATGTATTATGCTTTGTACGGTTGTCCTGTTTTTAATTGCCCGGACCCGGTTAAGACTGAAAAGAATCCTGCTCGCAGCCCTGGCCGGCTTCATGGGGATGATATTGGAAACAATGCTGATCCTTCATTATCAGGTAAAGAGCGGGGTGCTGTTTCAAAATATCGGGATTTTGCTGATGGTATTTATGGCCGGACTGACTGCGGGGTCACTTGCAATGATGAAAATGGCGCAGAAAACTGCAGAAAATCAAATTGACCGGCAGATAACAAAAAAACTCGTTTTCTGACAATAATTATGATATGGTGCCTCAAAAGTCAGGAAGAGCCTTGTTAATCGGATTCGGAATCCTCAGTCTGATTTTTATCGGTTTATTAAAATCAGGCTGTCCTTCCGGTATTTTTGTAATATCATTTTTACTGTTCATTACCGGATTTTTGGTGTCCGGCATATTTACTTTTGCCAGTCTGATTGGCGTGAAAGATCAGAAAACTGTGGTTTCACCGCTTTACGCGGCTGATCTGCTGGGCGGATGCGTGGGTTCGTTGGTCCTCATTCCGTTTTTCGGGGAGCTATCCGCAATAATGATGACAGTGCTTGCATTGGCTGCTTTGTTTATCTTATGAAAGCAGATAAAAAATGGTGAAAGATGAATATTTTTCGGCAGTTTTTAAGCATCAAGCATCAAGCATCAAACATCAAACATCAAACATCAAACATCAAACATCAACTTTAATGCCGAAT
>JAOZLU010000805.1 GCA_029934695.1 Desulfobacterales bacterium
GAGATACAGTAGCAGAAGTCGATAAATTGTTCAAGTTATTTCTGCCCAGCTACTTGATACAAATCAAATACATGAATAAGCAAATTGCAAATTTGCTTTACATGGGCGAAAAACTATCACTTTATACCGCTTTCACCGGGATAAAACACGGCTTCCACAGGTTTTCCCTGACCGCCTTCAACTTTGATGCGTCCGTCAGCCCGGTAAAAGGTTATCTCTGATCCGGAAATCGAATCCTTCTGGCTCGTAATTTTTGAATTGGGACCTGATAAAACCAGAATCCGATCCTTTGTTGTATATACCGCCTGTTCTGTTACTGCAACCTTGTCATCCAACTTTATTTTCACATGACGCTCTGCCACTATTTTTTCAATTGCCCCCTCTGCTTCAGCAAACTTCCCTTTACTGCCTGAAGTCTGCTGATAAAAAATTTTGAGGGTGCCGGCGGTGATAACTGTGTTTCCCTGGGTTGCCCTGACATTTCCGGTAAATTCCGCATATCTGGCCTCACTGTCAACCATCAGGGTTTCTGCTGAAACATGGATTTTGTCCTTATCTGTGTCTTTTTTCGATGGAGTGTTGCCCGCATACGCGACCTCTCCCATAAAAACACTGACCAATATAAGGGCAGTCAGCAAAACAGTCATAATTCGGCGCGTCACTTGATTACAAGGTGAAATTTCCACGGAAATCTCCCTTTACGTTACCTTCAAATAAGGTTTTGTTTGTATTTAAATCCAAGGACATGGCATCCGCGGCAAGTGCAAACGTGCTACCTGTGATTTTCACCCGTACTTCTGAGGAAAATGTATGGCTGCCATGCTCATAAAAGAGTTTTTCTGTGTCAAGTCTGTAAGTTTTGTTTTCCAATACAACATGACCTGTCACTTCAATGTTGTTTGAATCTGTTTTTAAAAGTCCCTGATTTGCAGTGAGAAAAATTTTCTTATCATTTTTAAGGAAAAATATCAATGACAGATCCTGAAAAACAGCCTGTTTTTTTTCATTGATGTAGCGCACTGATCTCGCGTCCAGAGACCATTCTTTTATGCCGTTCCGTGTGGATGTCTGGTGAACTTTGTCCATGGATATGTTGGCTTCATCCTGAACAGACGAAATACGTTTGTCGGATTTGTCTGACATAAGGCGATAATCCCAGAAAACAGCAACAATGGCACCCAAAATGATGACCATTGCTGAAATCAGAACACATTTTATTTTTTTTGTTACAACCGTCTTCATTGGCTCCGATCAGAGGTCCCTGAGCCTGTCGAAGGGTTCCTGTGCGTTCAATATCGCTTCACAAACTTCCCTCACAGCCCCGGCCCCTCCTTTGGATTCTGTGACCATGTCCGCATTCTCAATGACGGTTTTATGAGCGTCGGCCACAGCGATGGAAAGCCCAACCCGCTTCATCAGTGAAACATCCAGCAGGTCGTCCCCTGCAAACGCAATCTCTTCAGGCGATGTGCCGGTTTGTTCCAAGATACGGTCCAGCAAGGCTCCTTTGTCCGTTATGCCCTCAAAAACAAGGTCAATCCCGAGATTTTTGCATCTGTGGCGCAGCGAACCAGAGCTTCTTCCCGTCACAATTCCCACTTTGAGCTTTGCTTTCATAAGGAGTCTTATGCCCATGCCGTCCCTGACATTAAACGCCTTGGTTTCTTCCCCGCTGTCGCTGTAAATGATGCTTCCGTCTGTGAGGACACCGTCCACGTCAAGGAGCAGCAGTTTTATACGCTTCAGCTTGTCAGAAATACTGTTTTCCTTAAAAGAGCCTTCTGTGAGGACATTCCTGAAGGCTTTGAGCTGGGAAAGCAGTGCATAAAGGGTATCCAGCTTCAGTGAATTGGGCCCGTCGCAAAGTGCCTTGTCAGGGTCTTTGTGAACCTCCATGAATATGCCGTCCGCTCCCGAAGCAACTGCTGCTCTGGCAAGAATCGGGGCAAATTCCCGCTGCCCTCCGGAACTCGCGCCGGACCCTCCCGGAAGCTGGACACTGTGCGTGGCGTCAAATATTACCGGCCATCCTGTGTCCTGCATGATCTTTATGCTGCGAAAATCCGCAACCAGATTGTTGTATCCGAACATTGCGCCCCGTTCTGTGATCAGAATCCCGCTGTTTCCGGTGGATGTCAGTTTTTCCACAATATATGCCATATCCCAGGGAGCAAGAAACTGACCTTTTTTTATATTAACAGGCTTTCCTGTTTTTGCAACTGCTAAAATAAAATCAGTCTGCCTGCATAAAAACGCAGGGATCTGGATAATATCCAGCACCTGTGCTGCAGGGCCCACTTCATCTGTTGCGTGAACATCCGAAAGTATCCTGATTCCCAGCTCTGACTTGATACGATGAAGCGTTTCAAGCCCGTCTTTCATTCCTGGTCCCCTGAAAGAATGAATGGATGTTCGATTGGCTTTGTCATAAGAGGCTTTGAAAATAAAGGGTATTCCTAATTTCTGTGTAAGCGTTTTAAGGTATGAGGCGATTTCATAAGTTGTTTCATAATCTTCTATTACACACGGACCTGAAATCAGAACAAGGGGGGATCCGTTTCCGATGAAAATATCTTCTACTTTGACAATGTTGCCCATAATGTTTGATTTTTGATTTTTGATTTTTGATTTTTGATTTTTGATTTTTGATTTTTGAT
>JAOZLU010000806.1 GCA_029934695.1 Desulfobacterales bacterium
GAGCCGCCGCCCTCTGAAGCTCGGCCCAGATTGGCAAATCCGAACCCATTCACGCCGGATTTGGCAATCCGGTGCGAGTAGCTTCACACTGAACGAACGAGCAGACAAACAAAACAACAGGAGGAAGAACCCAAAAAGACCCACCAGTCAGAGGCCCGTAGGGCCGACATGTTTGTAGAATTAAACAAATCATGCAAATGCCCAAAATTTTTTGCTTCCTGACTTGACATTACAGACACGATCCGCTAACATAATCAGCCAAACATGCAGGTTATAATCCTTCAACCCTCAGTAAAAAAGGAGTTCAGAGTGAAAACCGTAACACAGTTTATCATCGCGGCATTTCTGACAGTCATCACAGCCCTTCCGGCTCACGCCGACGAGAACTACCCGAAAGGCATAAAACTGGACGGCACTTCCTGAAATCATCCGACAGCAACGTGACAGCCACATCAGACCGGGGCAACGACGGCACAATAAAAATCGAAGCTCCGGACATTGACGTGAGCGGCAGCCTGATACCCATGTCCGGCAATCCTCTGGATGCGGCCCGCTGGATAAAAAAGCCCTGCTCGGAGCACACAGCCGAGGATGTGAGCCGGTTCGTGATAAGAGGCCGGGATGCCACCCCGACCCCGCCGGATGATCTTCAGGCGAGTCCGCCGCGCCCCTTCGGCAGATCTGATTAGGAGTGCAAAAATTGAGCGAAGCGGTTTTTTGCACCAAACTTTGCGAAAATTCCGCTGCGCTCCATTTCCGCACTCCCGGGTGGCGACTCGCAAAGCAAGCTTTGCACTCCGAGAGAACTGAATGAGAGGAGAGAAACAATGAAAGTCTGGCTCAAAGAAAGAATCGGAAATCCCGAACTGTTCACCGGAAGAAAGAAAGAACTGGCGTATTTCCTGAACTGGATCGGCAGGACAAAGCAGGAAATCTCCCAGAGCACAGCGATCCTTTCCCGGAGAAAGACCGGCAAGACAGCCCTGCTGCAAAGACTGTTCAACATCACCTTTGAGAAAAATGACGGCGTGGTTCCCTTCTATTTTGAGATCAGGGAGGCTGACCAGTGGCTGGGGGATTTCGCAACGAACTTTTTTCTCAGCTTTGTCTATCAGTACATGGCTTTCCGAACCCGCAAGCCGGAATATCTGGATCCCTCGAACATGGGAACGCTCAGAGATGCCTCGGCGACCGCGGGAAAAGAGGGATTCAAGTATCTGCACACGCTGATAGAAAAAAACGGGCCACTGATCAGAGAAGGAAACGCGGATCGGTTCTGGGATGCCATAAGAGAGGCGCCTCGGATGACGGCCCAGCATTACGGGGGGGTTGCTGTCCAGATGATAGACGAATTCCAGTTCATCAACCGTTTTATTTTCTGGGACAGGGAAAAGAAACGGCGGGCGGACAACCTCGCGGGCAGCTATCTGCACACCTGCGAATACAAAAACGCGCCGCTTCTTGTCACAGGAAGCTGGGTGGGCTGGCTCATGGACGACCTGAACCGGCTTCTCCCGGGCAGGTTTCACAAAGACCCGCTCGGGAACCTGCCGGAAGACGAGTCTGCCGAGATGATATACAAATACGCTCTTGTTGACAGAGTTCCCGTGTCGGAGGAGACCGTATGGCTGATCGCGCAACTGACCGAGGGGAATCCTTTTTATATCAGCGCACTGCTCAGATCAAGATATCCCGAAAGGGATATGACGACTGCCCGGGGTGTCCGGAAGACCCTCGAATTCGAGACTCTGAACCTGGACGCCAACATCAATGCGACGTGGATGGAATATCTGGACTCGGCGTTTTCAAGGATCAATGATGTCCATGCGAAGGACATGGTTCTGTATCTTTCAAAAAACAGGCACAGGTATGTGAGTCGTAAGGAACTCAAGAAAGTTCTGAAGCTTGATATGACAGATGTGGAATTGGAGAAGAAGTTCAGATCCCTGCACAGGGCGGACATCATCGAGGAGAGCTACGGGCGTTACAAGGGGGTGCAGGACAATATATTCGACAAGGTGTTCAGGCGGAGCTATTCGGATGACATAGACAGATTCGTCAACCGGGAGGCTCCGGATGAATACAAAGCCCTTTTTGAAGAGATACAGAGAAGGTATGAGCGGCTGTCGGGCGATTACAGCCGCTACAAAGGAGCTTTCGCCGAATTCATGATCATTCACCGTCTCATTCATGATGCCCACAGGAGCGGGCTTTACAAATCCTTCATGAACAACCTTCCGGATGATTTCGTATTCGCAGAATATGAGGAAGTCCGGGGCTGTCATTCCCCGCCGCTGCATGAGCCGGAGTTTCAGATTGATGTCCTTGCCAAGGCAAAGGGAGTGGGATATTCTCTCATTGGTGAGGTGAAGAACCGGAAGAGAAAGTTCAGCGTGAAAGAGGCAGGGGAGTTCCGAAAAAAAGCCGGGGAACTGATGAAGCTTGAAAACGTGGACAGGGCCGTGTTGTTCGTCTTTTCCGTGAGCGGCTTTTTCAAAAACACGCTTGTGTATCTGGAAAAGCATGGGATCGCATGGACGAGTGACAAAAGATGGCTGGAAAAGCCTTGAGCCGTCCCCTCATGCTCGGCCCGGGTTGGCAAATCCGGGCCATTCCGGGGGATTTGGCAATCCCCCGGGAGCAGAAAAGGGAGC
>JAOZLU010000807.1 GCA_029934695.1 Desulfobacterales bacterium
CCCTGTACAAAAAACGTCAGATTTCAATTGTGCCGAACTTATGTCGCAGCAGGAGTCTGAAGCTCTTTAAAACTTTTTTTGCAGATCCTGAAAATGGTTATCTGAGAGGGAGTTTTTTGGCCAGATATACGCTTGAAGCTTGAAATTGGCACGGTCTCCGCTAATGGCGGCATGTACACATTATAATTTCTTTCGGTCAGCATCTCGGACAAAACCCGAAGGCAAATTTAAAAAGTCTTGAATTCAGGGCGAATCTGATATATATAATCAGGAGAATTTTGTTGAGGCATCCCCAAGTTTCTGAATTTAAGAAAAGGAGAAACAATTATGAATGAAATCAGGATAACAGAAACTGCCCAGTATCTTACTTTCAAATTGGATGAAGAGGTGTTTGCCATTGATGTTGCCCAGGTCCGGGAGGTTTTGGATTTGACTCCGATCACGAAGGTTCCGAGGTCGCCTGAATTTATGCGGGGGGTAATCAATGTACGGGGCAGCGTCGTTCCGGTGGTTGATCTGCGTTTGAAATTCGGCATGTCCGGGACGGAGACGACACCGGATACCCGCATTGTTGTGATGGAAGTCTCTCTGGATGCTGAAATCACGATACTCGGGGCCATCGCAGATTCAGTGCATGAGGTGCTTGAACTGGACCCGGAGCATATTGAAAAGGCTCCCCGTATTGGCAGCCGATGGCGCACGGAGCTCATCAAGGGTATCGGAAAACAGGATGGACAGTTCATCATTATCCTTGATATTGACCGAATCTTCTCAACAGATGATCTGTCGATTATGGATACCAGCGAGGCGGAGGATATATCCTCGGAAGAAGCGGACAGGGAAACATAGATGATTTTATAATCTTTCGCACCTTCGCCAAATCAGAGTGCGAAAAATAATTTCCGCACTCCAGATGGCTTCAACGTCTGAAGTGCTGACAAATCAGGCGGATCAGCTTCTGCCTGGAATGACAGGCGGGACACACCCAAATCTGCTCTGCAAAATTGGCAGATTATTTATTTTGTAATCCCTGAAAGCACCCATGAGAAATTATTTTCATAAAAATCAAATTTAAGAAAGGACGACACAATGCCTCACGAAAAGTACCCCAAAGAGGTAATTTTAAAAGACCACAGTGAAGTGATATTAAGACCTGTGGCAGAAGACGATATTGAAGGACTTGTCCAATTTTATCAGGGTATGCATCTTTCATTCCGATGGTTTCTGAAGGAAGACCCGTGCGACCCTGCTGTGATCAGAAAGTGGATTAATAACCAGGAATTGGGAAAGACTTTCTTCCTGCTCGCTTTTTGTGAGGGGCGCATTGTGGGTAACACCGCTTTGCTGCTGCGTCCCTATGGTGGGAGAAAGCATGTCGGACGCATTCGGATCATAGTGTCACCCGAATTTGCAAGAAAGAAGCTCGGAACCTGGATGGTTCTGGATATCACCAAGCGGGCCATGGAGATGGGTCTTGAAAAAATTCGGGCTGATTTTGTGGTGGGGATTGAGGATCTCGCCATCAATGCTTTCCGAAATATGGATTTTGTCAAAGAGGGCCTGCTGAAAGATTATATCCGGGATGAGAACGGAAATTACTATGATTATCAGATTATGGTGAAGCAGCTTCATAATTGGAGCGATTTTTAGGGCTTTGACAGTAATAAGGTTGAAAGTGAAAAGTTGGAAGTCTGTCCATAACTGTCTAAATCTGATGAATTAAGGCAGCCCGGGTTTTACGGGAAGGCTTTTTGGACAGACTGCTGAAGCTTCGCTTCAGCACTCCAAAGTGCCAAAGCGAAACTTTGACAGTGAAGGCGATTACTCATGGCGCATCAATATCAAAAAAGTACTGTCCGGCATACAGAGGAAGGAGATGTCACAATATGTTCTTTCTGCACCCCGGATGAAATTATGTCTCTGTCGTTTAAGAAAACTTTCACAACTTATGCCCGATACAATCCCATTATCTCCAAGAAAGAGAGCCTCGCCAAAGCAGCCTCAAAACCGGATGCCAACGTGAGTCTGGCACTGACAGGCGAAGGGAATATCGTCGGTTTCAGCATTCTGGAATATCCGTACCCTGACGAACGATGGGCGAGGGTTGGGGACAGCACCATGATGGAGGTTGCCGTTATTGAGGTTGTCAGGGAATGGAGAGCTGCGGGAATATCCAAAGAACTTCTCCGCTTTACTTTAGATCATCCGCTGAAAGAGGACCGCATTTTTTATATGGTGGGATATTCGTGGACTTGGGATCTGGAGGGCGCAGGTGTGCCGCCCATGGCCTACCGTGACATGATGATCCGATTATTCTCCTCGCAGGAATTCGAGATACTTCAGACCAATGAACCGAACATCATGTTACGGCCTGAGAATTTGTTCATGGCCCGGATCGGAGCCAATATACCGAAAGAGATTCAAAAGCAGTTCAAGCTGGTTCGGTTCAATATGGACAGATAAGGGGAAGGAGTGCTGAAATGAAATTTCAGCATATTTTTTCCGGAGGGCCGGGGATTATTGCGCTCCCCTGTTGCTCGGTTCGGATTGGCAAATCCGAACCACATTTTGCCGGATTTGGCAATCCGGCAGGAGCAGATTTTGGGAGTCGTCAAATTATTGACATGAAATTTCATATTCCAAAAAATATTCTG
>JAOZLU010000808.1 GCA_029934695.1 Desulfobacterales bacterium
CTCAAGTTTCGCACCCCCAAAACCTCTCGCAAAGGCGCAAAGAATAAAAATTCTGCCTGATTTTCTGTCAGGAAACTGTTCCGGCCCTCTGTGCCTTTTCTCTGCGCCTCTGCACCTTTGCGAGAGATATGTCAGGAAACCGGCGGTCAGACATAAGTCTGATTGAGTTTTCATACCTGATTCCATACACAGTGGTGTAAACGTCAGCATTCGCGTTAACTTACGGGTGCGAAACTTGAGTTATTTACCTGAGTTCTCCTTCGTCTATCCGTCTTACACCTTCCATTAAAAGCCACATGAAATCTCCCATTACAGGGGCCCTCATTTTTTGCGGGGATAATCCCGGTGTAAATTTGAACCGGCCATCTTTTTCTTTCAGAATTTCAAAAAAGGCGTCCTTGCCTTCCTTATTACCATATCTTGAACTGATAAGAGCACCTTCCCTGAACATCAGGTCGGCTATTCCATTGGACAATGTCAGGGTCAGTATTCCGGTTTTATGATTTAAGTTAAGTGTCTGAAATAACTCTGAAGGGGGATTTTCAGAAAGTTTTCCGATCATTCCGGATGAAAACTCCTCAAGCCTTTCAACATTTGTTTTCGCAAGCCGCTGGGCAAGCAGGCGGGCAAAATACATCTGAAGAGAGGGAAACATATTCAGGACTTTTTTAAAATCCTTACCATATATGAATAAAACTGTTATAATTTCTGAGACTTTTATTGAGGCGCCGACAGGCGTACCGATAAGGAGACTGATTTCGCCGAAAACATCTCCCCTTCCCATGACACCGATGGTTGTATCGTCAACCATCACTTCAGCTTTACCGGATATGATGATGAACAGATTGCTGGCAGGATCTCCCTTTTTCATTATGGTGGAGCCTTTGGGAAATTTTTTCATTTTCAGCATAGGGACAAGCTTTTTGATATCTGTCTGGGTAAGCGTCTGGAAAATTGGAAATTTCGTCAATAATCGGGTCGCAAAGCCGGTATCCTTGTCACGTCTGACAGGCATGCTCGGAACAGACTTTCTGTTTTTGCTGTACTCTATTTTAATCAATCCTGTGCAACCGGTACAGTTCGTCACATACTTGGGAACATTACCCATACCTCCGTATTCAATAAGAACTGCCATTATATCCGAAACAAGAATACGACAGACAGCTTTGCCATGAGGAATTTTAATCACTGCACTGCTGAGGAATTTCTTTTCATCCCCCTCTAACAAAAGGGCTTTGCCAGATAATCTGAATTCATCTCCCAAATCGTAAAGGGGGCAGTCACTATCTTCGATAAGTGTAAAAATTACTTCAGGAAAACTCATTCTTGTTCCTTTTTTTCATGGATGAAATGAATGGGAATCAACTCTTCTTTTGCAAAAGGGTATGGTCCGGATTCACCCCTTACTGAAAGTGAGACAGAACAGTTGCAACGGGAATTTATCCGGAATTATCTTCGTCAATTTTCCGAATGCCTTCCATTAAGAGCCACATGAAATCTCCCAGCTCAGGGGCACTCATATCTTCCGGAGACAGACCTTGAATGAATTTGAATCTGCCTTTCTTTTCTCTTAATATTTCAAAAAAGGCTTCCTCCCCATCTTTCTGGCTGTATTTGGCATTGATAAGGCTTCCTTCTCTGAAAGTCGCCCTTGCCGGTCCTCTGGGCAGTGCCAAATTCAACATCCCGGTTTTACGGTTCAGATTAAGCGTCTGGAATAATTCCGAAGGCGCCATCTCAGAAAGGTTTCCGATGATTCCCGACGCAAAGTCCTCAAATCTTTCATCATTTGTCCTTGAAAGCCTTTCTGCAAGCAGACGGGCAAAATATATCTGAAGGGAGGGAAATTTGTTCAGAATTCCTTTGAAATCCTTACCTGGTATATATAAAACTCTGACGGTCTGCACAACTCTTATGGTGGCACCGATAGGGGTGCCGATGAGGAGGCTTATTTCTCCGAAGACATCTCCTCTGTCCATGGTGGCAATACTTGTCCGTTCATCAATCAGAACTTCGGCCTTGCCGGATATCATAATAAATAAATTGCTCCCGGGATCACCTTTTTTTAATATGACCGAACCTTTGGCAAATTTTTTCATCTTCAGCAAGGGCACAATGTCTTCAATATCCTGCTCATCAAGCGTCTGAAATATCGGAAATATATAGAGCAGGCTGGCAAGCGCATTGATGTCTGTGTCATATTTCTTAGTATCTGGTGACGGGCTGTATTCCTCAGTTTCTGTTTTTTTATTATACTCTAACCGGATTAATCCTGAACATCCGCTGCAGTTCAGCACACATCTGTGAACGCTGCTCATATTTTCATATTTGATGAGAACTGCCGTTATGTCTTCAACGAGTATGCGACAGGCAGGTTTGTCAACAGGCATTCTGATAACAGAGGTGGTGATAAATGTTTTCTCTTTTTTTTCTTTTAACAATAATGCCTTGCCTGACAACTTGAACTGATCTCCCAATTCATAAAGGGGGCAGTTATTGTCTTCAATAATTTTAAAAAGTGCTTCAGGGTTACTCATATCTCTTCCTCTTCTCATGGATATGGAATGGGGAGGATTTTGTGACAGTATAGCAACATCAAACATCAAGCATCAAGCATCAAGCATCAAGCATCAAGCATCAAGCATC
>JAOZLU010000211.1:0-8776 GCA_029934695.1 Desulfobacterales bacterium
TTGCACTCCTTGCGAACTTTCATGGGGTAATGCGTTTTTTCCGGGTCCCTAATAAATATCTTGCAGATATATTATATTTATTGTATTAAGGCAAGGTGAATCGGATAATAAACATGAAAATGATGTCCATCCTGATTTTGGAAATCAGTTTCTTGAAAAAAGTCAGTTTCTTAGAGCTATATTTTTACGGTAAGAAAATTATGATGCAGACAGACCCGATCCAGCCACATACCGGCCTGACAGAAAATGAACCGTATTATCTTGAATCAGGAAATGAAATTAAAATATTCGAGGCTGCATATCAGACAAGGCTCCCAGTGATGCTGAAAGGGCCTGCAATCTGGGAGATTATCTCCATAACCATACACGGGTTGCACACAGGCTTGTAACCCCTTTGGAAACTGGAGAGAACGACTTTTACGAGCAGACATTGAAACGTCATCAGGGTCTGGTCAGACGAATACGATACGCGTTTGAACTGCTGAAACCGGAAGAACTGACGATCCTGAGACAGTGGACAGAGGGAGATGAGTTTGACTATCGTGCGCTTTTGGATTTTGTAATGGATAAAAGAGCAGGAATAATGCCTTCTGACCGTCTTTATATCAAGCGCATCAAGCAGCAGAGGGATGTTGCAGTGCTGCTTCTTGCGGATATTTCACGCTCAACCGCAAATCTCGTTCCGCCCCCGGCAGGAGGAATGAAGAACGTAGCGTCAGCATTTCCGACAGAAGAGGGAGGACAAAGTGTTCTGGATATTGAAAAAGAGGCCATCGTGCTGTTCTGTGAGGCCCTCAGCCTTGTGGAAGATGCCTTTGCCATCGCGGGATTTTCAGGAACCGGCCGTCTGGGAGTTGATTACTTCAAGGTAAAAGGTTTTGAGGACATACTGGACCACGCGGTAAAAGAGCGGATCAGCACTCTCTCACCTCAGCGGAGTACGCGCATGGGAGCCGGATTTGTCAATGTTTTGCCGTCCTCGAAGGGGGCTATAATCACCAGATTCTGGGACGTAATGTAATGGCGCTTATAGAAGGGATGAGAGGTTAGGGGATGAAATTTATTACATGGACAACTTTTTTATATCTTGCTTATTGCGGATCTCTTTTCATAATGCAGCGGCAGATACTGTTCCCTCGCAATCTGGTTGAATTTCCTCAGATACCAGACCAGAAGATTCCGGGCATGGAAAAAATGTGGATAGATATGCCTGGGGGAAAGGTTGAAGCGTGGTTTATACCGCCTGTTTCGGGCCGCGAAGATGAACCTGCCCCGGCAGTCATTTTTGCTCATGGAAATGCGGAGCTGATTGATTACTGGCCTGAACAACTCCGGATGTTCTCTCTTATGGGCATCGGCGTATTGCTTGTGGAATATCCCGGTTACGGACGTTCCCAGGGCACCCCGTCCCAGCACAGCGTTACAGAAGTGTTTGTCACGGCGTATGATATCCTCACTGCCCGGAAGGATGTTGATCCCTCCCGGATTATTCTGATAGGGCGATCCATTGGCGGCGGCGCAATCTGCCAACTGGCTGCAAAACGGCCTTCGGCTGCGCTCATCCTTATGTCAACATTTACGAGCATCCGCTCCTTCGCGTCCAAATATCTTATTCCCGGTTTTCTTGTACGGGATCCGCTCGACAATCAGACTGTGGTCAGTTCCTATTCAGGCCCCGTTCTTGTGGTTCACGGAAAGAATGATGAAACCGTTCCTTATATGCATGGAACAGTGCTCTTCCAGGCAGCAAAACATGGCAAAATGATCAGCTGTGACGCTGGTCACAATGACTGTCCCCCGGATTGGAACACATTCTGGAATGAAATTGAAGCCTTCCTTTATAAATCCGGAATAATTAAAAAATTAACTTGACAGCTATAAGTTCCTGCTTTTGCAACCTGCAAAAAATTTCATGAAATTTTACAGCTTCTCTGTGCCCTCTGTGTCTTTGTGTGAGCTTTTCTGAAAACCGGCTGTGATTTTCACACAGAGGCACGGAGAACACAAAGAAAGTTCTTTTTCTCTGTGCCCTCTGTGTCTTTGTGTGAGCTTTTCTGAATCTCTTGAGGCCATGAGATTTATCCTAATATTCAATGCCTTTCCGCGCCCTTACACCTTTGTAATACGGATGCTTCACTTGGGAAAATTTCGTGACATAGTCAGCTATTTCAATAAGTTCCGGAGGTGCTGTCCTGCCAGTCATAACCAGTTCTGTCTTATCTTTGCATTTTCCCATCAGGTCCAGAAGATGCTCTTTTTGAAGCAGATCAAAAAGAAGGGTGTCCAATATTTCATCACATACCAGCAGGTCTGCTCCTCTTTCAACTGCTTCCTGAGCATACCACAGTGCTTTGGCAGCATGTTCATAATGTACTGGCTGGGGACCGCGGGACATGATAAAAGGATGCCTGCCAGGGCATTGATAACGGATATTTGGAATCTTTTCAAATACTTTTATCTCTGCCGAATTCCCGGATTTCAGGAATTGGACAAAATCCACCTGCAATCCCTCCCCTGCGGCTCTGATGGCCAGCCCGACGGCTCTGCTGGTCTTCCCGACACCTGGTCCGTAACTGATGTGGATCAGTCCTAAGCCTTTATTCTTGATAAAGCCTGATCTTTCCTGTGGATAATGTTCCTGTGGGTAATGAATAATGCCCTCCTCTCTTATGGAATTTTTCCATAAGCTTCAAAAGTACCTCAAAAACAAAGCCTTTTTCAGCCTCTTCCGTAATCCTCGACAGTCATAAGTTCTCGTAACATGCTGAAATTGCTGACACTGATATTTTTACAGCAACATACGCTGCTCAGTAATTTCAAGTGGTTACAGATTAACTTTCAACTTTTCACTTTGAACTTTTCACTGTTGAGTGTAATCTTTTGCCATTGCTTTTGAAAATTAAATATGATATCTGTTCAGGAAAATCAAGCGGAATGGCAGTGAAAAGTTGAAGGTTGAAAGTGAGGTGGAAAAAATTATGAAGGGGTATGTGCATGTTTATACAGGTGATGGAAAGGGAAAAACAACTGCTGCGCTGGGATTGTCCATAAGGGCCGCGGGTGCCGGTCTGAAAGTTTTTTTTGCCCAGTTTATCAAAGGCAGCGATTATAGTGAAATAAAAGCACTCAGAAGA
Organism: Desulfobacterales bacterium; assembly: GCA_029934695.1. Lineage (GTDB taxonomy): Bacteria > Desulfobacterota > Desulfobacteria > Desulfobacterales > 4be13 > JAOZLU01. The sequence continues at coordinate 3,135 of JAOZLU010000211.1, forward strand.
TTTTCTGACCTCATCACTGTGGAGCAGTTCGGATTGGGCTGCTTTATCGGGAGAGAACCCTCTTCATCAGATATCAAAGCTGCCCGGAACGGGCTTGACAGACTGAAATTGCTCCTTTCTTCAGGTGAATATCATCTGTTCATATTGGATGAGGCAACCATTGCCATAAAGTATGATCTTTTTTCAGAGCAGGATATCCTTGACCTTATTGCTCTGAAACCGGAAAACGCGGAACTTGTCATCACAGGACGGAGGGCATCCCCTCGGATTATTGAAAAAGCGGATCTGGTCACAGAGATGAAAGCAGTCAGACATTATTTTGAAAAAGGGGTGCAGGCCAGGGTCGGGATTGAAAAATAGATAAATGCAGTGCAATTTTGCAAATTGCACTGGCAAATTGGAAATTTGCCTTACATGCAAAATGAAGGATGCCAGAATTTTTTATAAATTTTCCTTGCAATTCATTGAATGTTACTATTATTATCAGCATAAATTAAAGCACGACAGTGAAAAGCTGCAGCAACCCCGTAACATGCGCCTCCCCTTATTTTAAAGGGGCCGGGAGGATTTTTCCTCTGCTGAGTTTGAATCTGCAGCCTATAATTCCATTAAAAAGAGGCCTCCATGTCAAAAAATTTTCGACCAAGCACACGCGAGTCAAGCATTTTATCAAAAATTGAATCGTCAAAAGAACATGCGCGGCGACAGGCAATCAAGGGCATACAAGGGTGCATCAGCCCCCTCAGCAATTCGATTATTATGAAACTTGTTGAAAACAATCTTGTGGAAACCACCAATAAAAACGGGATTCAGGAGCAGATTGAGCAATGTCTTGACAAGTTGGGCCATGCTGAGGATTTTGATATTGAGTATCAGGTTGCGCCACTCAGAAATATTATGAAGCATCCGCACATTGTAAGTCTCTATGTCACAGTTTTTGTCATTGAACAGCTTATCAATCACAAAGACGTTGTTGACATTTTCGGTTCTGATGAAGAAATATATTTTTGTATAAATCGTGAAGTGATAAGACATCTGCCATAAAAAAAATGCGCCCTTCCTTTTATCCCAGGATGGTCAACGGGCCCTTTGATGATCCTGGCCTGTTTGTCCCCTTTCTTTTTGAAAAACGTGCCATAATTTTCGATCTGGGTGATATTTACTCGCTTTCAGCCAGGGATGTTCTGAAAATAAGCCATGTTTTTGTTACTCATACGCATATTGATCATTTTGTCGGATTTGACAGACTGCTGCGTCTGCTTCTCGGCCGTGAAAAAGAGCTTTACCTTTATGGCCCTGAGGGTTTTCTGAAAAATATTGAGGGAAAGCTTGCCGGGTATTCATGGAACCTTGTGGAAAATTACACCAGTCGTTTTGCATTGCATGTCACTGAAGTCCGTTCGGACCTTATGATTTCAGGGGAGTACCTGTGTCAGAAGAAATTCCGGCCGGCCCGGGAAATAAAGCAGCTGTTTGACGGTGTTCTGTTAAAAGAGCCCGCGCTGTCTGTTTCTGCCATCATACTTGATCACGGCATTCCCTGCCTCGGATTCAGCATGAAGGAACGGTTTCATGTCAATATCATCAAGGAAAGCATTGCCAGCCTCGGACTTGAACTTGGGCCTTGGCTGAGAGAATTCAAGCAGGCATTGTTTGACCGGCAGGATCCGGATTCGGAATTTGAAGTCAGATATGGAAAAGGCAGCACAAAAAAATTTATTCTGGGAGAGCTTGCGGAGCAGATTGCTGTTGTCAGCCCGGGGCAGAAAGTGACCTATATTACTGATATCCGGTACAGCACATCTGACGCGGAGAAAATTGTCGAATTTGCAGCAGATTCAGATTATCTGTTCATTGAATCGGCTTTTCTTGAAAAAGACAGGGATATTGCCAGGGAAAAATGCCATCTGACCGCCTGGCAGGCAGGCACCATCGCAGGCAGGGCAAAGGTGAAACAGTTCATTCTTTTTCATTTCTCTCCGAGATATACCGGTATGGAACATCTTTTCCATGAGGAAGCACAGGCCAGTTATCAGTTGGCAGTGGCTGGCCAGTGACAGGACTTCCAACTTTTTTACCCTGCCGGACAGGGTTGCAAACCCAGTCCGGCAGTGAACTTTCAACTTTTTACTTTCAACTTTCAACTTTTCACCGATCATGTTAAAGTTCACATTAAGAAAAAAACTGCTCTTCTTTTCCATCATTTTGACACTGATTCCGTTGGGGTTTGCCGGCAGATTTATGATTCGTATTACTCAGGACGAATTGAAGAGTTTTGTCAATGACGAACTGATCGTGACGGCTGATCAGATTGCCCAGGACCTTGACAGTTTTTATACCAACACCTGGCTGGCTCCGTTGTTAATGATGAAACGGGTTGTTGAAGATGAGATGCTGGGGTCTCCGGAAAAAATGTCAATTCTTACGAATATAAAAGATGTGGCAGATATTGTCTGTTTGCAGATTTCCATTGAAGGGGCCAGCCCCATTCTGATCACACAGGACAAATTTACTTCCCGTTTATCAGAAGCAGGTGTCACAAACGCCTCTGACCGTCTGACATTGATGCCTGATGAAATTGAAGCCTTTCAAAAAAAGATGACAGTTTCCCATTCCCAAGGGCCAGTCTGGGAACAGGATGGTATTTTCAGCGGAGGCCCGGAATACATCCCTGAAGCTGATTTCTGGCTCCTTTCCATGGTCATCCCGCTGAAAAATATCGCCGGTCGGAAAGCCACATTATCTGCCAGAATCAACCTTGACCGGATCAAAGAAAAAATTGAGAACCATCCTTTCAGTAAAAATGGAAATATCATGCTGATCAACACCCGGGGTGAGTCAATATTCAGCCGGACGCACACTGATCTGAATGATTATGAAATTGTCAGGCTCACCAAAAATTTGCTGAACGCCAAAATCGGAACCACAGGGGTTGCCCCGTACATCCGACTTTCCGGGCAGAAAATGCTGGCCGGTTATACATTTCCCTCAAATTTTGAATGGGTGGTGATCGTTGAAAAAGACGCGTCAAAGGCATATCTGACGGTCACCAAAATGATGAGCAGTCTTCTGATGATGGGAATGATCGGGCTGCTGATTGCGATTGTGGGGGCTGTCATATTTTCAGGTCGCATCAGCCATCCCATCCTTGAAATCACCAGGGTGGCACAGCTTGTCGGCGAAGGAAATTTCAGTGTCCGGGTGAGTGAGCGGAAATCTGAAGACGAGATCAGCGAACTGGGAACGCGAATCAACGAGATGGTGGAAGGATTGCGCGAGCGTTTCGAACTTCAGAAATTTGTTTCAGATCAGACCATAGACGCAATCAAACGGGCTGATGACGGGGGAATACGCCTGGGAGGCGAACGCAAGGTTGCAACGGTGCTTTTCTCTGATATCCGGGGATTTACCGCATTTTCAGAAGAACATGAGCCTGAGGAGGTGATTAATATGCTCAACACATATCTCAGGTGTCAGGCGGAAATTGTCCGCAAATTTAACGGGGATATTGACAAATATGTCGGTGATGAGCTTGTCGCTGTTTTTCAGGAAACTGACATGGTCAGAAATGCTGTTTTGTGTGCGGTTGAGATTCATAAGAAAATTGAAAAGTTGAATAAGAAGAATCAAAAGTGGAATATACAAGTGGGTATCGGCATCAACACGGGTGAGATGATCATGGGTGCCGTGGGGAGCGAAGAGCGGATGGATTATACCATTCTGGGGGACAATGTGAATCTGACCTCCCGCCTGTGTTCTCATGCAGGCCCGAGGGAGACGATTTTATCGGAAAGTTCATACAGCCATATCAATAATACTGAAGTAATGAATATTGTTGAAATAATTAAAGAAGAGCCTATTCAGGTAAAGGGAAAAACAGAGCGGATTCAAATTCACAAGGTGCTGGGAATAAAGAAGAAAGGCATATAAGCTGCAGTGGCGTCCCCAAGGGGATTTGAACCCCTGTTGCCGGCGTGAAAGGCCGGTGTCCTGGACCAGGCTAGACGATGGGGACGCAAGACAACTTTGATATAGTGGGCCGTGTTGGGCTCGAACCAACGACTCTCTGCTTAAAAGGCAGATACTCTACCGACTGAGTTAACGGCCCCTCCATTCAAAGAAACCCCTTTTTAAAGGTTCTCTCTGCCTTTGTCAACAAAAATCGTAACAAAAAATGATTTATTTCAGGCATTCTTTTCATCAAGAACAAAAAATGATTTATTTCAAAGCTTTACATGCTTATACTTTATATGTTTTTTTTCCATTTGCCAAGACTTTGGCCCGCCGATGACATACGCACAGATGAAAATCCGGGCATTGACGGACGGAGTGACAAATTTCCGTATCAGTTTTGTAGGGTGGGTGAAGGATTTCGATTTTTCACGCAGTGAAAAACGAAACCCGCAACCCACCTTGACAAATTTCCTTCCCGCCGGACGGGGTTTGCAACCCCGTCCGCAATGTTTGCCGATGACAGGACATTAAGCTCCCTGCCGGACGGGGTTTTCCCGCCGGACGGGGTTTGCAACCCCGTCCGCAATGTTTGCCGATGACAGGACATTAAGCTCTCTAAAAAAACTTTTTAATTTGAATTCAGATAATTACACCTTTAAAGAAGGTGAGAAGGAGGGATTCTTTTGCTTGACAGGCAAAATGAATTATTTTATTAAGGATGAAATTGGACCCTGTAGTTCTTCTGAAAGGAATTTAATATGAAACAAGGTTTTTTGGACAAGGCAAAGGAAAATCTGAAAATCGCCCGGATGAGCTTTGATGCCGGGTGTCATAACGCATGTGCAAACCGCGCTTATTATGCCGCATTTCAGGCCGCAATCGCTGCCCTTGCCGCTCATGGCTCGACAAAAGGCAAAAATGATCATAAATGGGTTCAGTCGGAATTTAACCGCAGGCTGGTCAGACGACAGAAAATTTATCCTGCCAAATTAAAGACATATCTTTTTGAGATGCAGCCGGTAAGAAACATTGCTGACTATTCAAAGGACAATGTCAGCAAAGAGGTTGCCCGAAAACAGCTTTCACAGGCAGCAGAAATGGTTCAACTCATAGAAAGGAGACTGAGCAAATGAGAGTAAACTTCAGACAGCAGGAGATTATTGAGGAATTTGTAAAAGGACTGGAAAAAAAATTTCCCGAAGTTAAATTCATGGAACTATCGGAAAGCCCTGAAGATCCAGATGATCTGTGGGTGAATGTAACCAGACCGGCAAGTGACCACAGAATGATTGAACTGCTGGAATATTGCGGCGGAAAATCAACTGATATCCTGCTGGATTATGGATATGGCATTCTGGTGATGCCTGTAGTGTCTGAACCTCAGATGCACGCAGGCTGAGGTGGCATTTACGATGTGTTCATAAGCTCCCGGCAGTAGGAAACAAAGTTTTCTGGCCGCGACTCTGTCTCCTCTGCGAGATTCTGCGTTCTCAGCGGCCTCTGCGTTTAAGTCTCAAAAAATCAACTCTGCTTTATTTTGGTTATCCTCATAATGATTTTATCTGTAACCATAATGTTTTATTGGCATCGTGTGATATTCTGAATATTCCTGCGGGATAAAATTGTGGGTCATTCCCGCCGGACGGGGTTTCTTCCCGCCGGACGGGGTTTCTTCCCGCCGGACGGGG
>JAOZLU010000211.1:8876-10389 GCA_029934695.1 Desulfobacterales bacterium
TTCCCGCCGGACGGGGTTTGCAACCCCGTCCGCAATGTTTCCCGATGACAGAACATTAAGCTCTCTGAAAAAACTTGGTTTCTTCCGGATCCAATTTGACACGCTTTTGTTTCGGCTTCCGCGTCTCCCGTTCCATCCGCTGTATTTTGAGACGCTTGCTCAAGGCCGGCTGAGAAATCCCCAGCATTCTGGACGCAATGGACTGGTTGCCGTTTGCCCTTTTCATTGCTTCATTCACCAGCATCCGCGTTGCCTTTTTTATGGTGGGAAGTTCTTTCAAAAATTTAAAAGGAGAGGATTCATCTATCTCCGGCTCTGTCGGTTTGGTTCTGCTCTCCTGTTCCCGGGCAATATGTGCCTTGAACACATCCTGAGAAAGAATTTTGGACTTATGCCTGCTTACGGCATCAAACACCATAGCCCTCAGTTCCCTGATATTCCCAGGAAAAGAATAGGTCTTCAGCAGCGTGAACAATTCCTTGGGCGGGGTCGGTTTTTTCTTTTTCAGAACACTCGCTGCCTCCTCCAGAAAATGTTCCACCAGAAGCGGGATATCATCCATACGCTCACACAGAGGCGGAATATGGATATGGTGGGTTCGGAGTCTGAAATTGAGATCCTTCCGGAATTTGCCTGCCCTTTGAAGATCCCAGAGGTCCTCATTGGTGGCTGTCAGGATAAAAGCATCTGTATATCTGGGCTCATCCTGCCCCAGAGGCAGATATTCCCCGTTCTGGAGGAGTCTCAGCAATTTCACCTGTGAAGCAGGGCTCAAATCTCCTATTTCATCCAGAAAGAGTGTGCCGCCTGCTGCCTGTTCAACCAACCCGCGGCGATCCTGTTCAGCACCTGTGAAAGCGCCTCTGACATGACCGAAAAGGGTGTCTGAAAATACGTTGTCGTCAAGTCCGGCAACATTTACAATGACCATGTTGCCTTTGACCCTGCTGATCTCGTGTATGTACTTGGCGATCAGCTCTTTGCCCACGCCGGTTTCACCCGTTACCAGCACTGGCTGGCATGCCTCGGCAATGGACTCAATATAGCGGAAAATAGCCAACATTTCAGGGTTGACAGTGATAATTTCCGCAAAAGCTTCGGATTCTTTCATGGTATCTGACATAGTAACCTTCATTTCAATTATATAGTTATATGGTTTCAGTTGATCCCTTTAGTAGGCTCAGGGGCCGGACTCCCTCCGGCACACAGTCTGCAAAAGTCTTAGCTTGATACATATGGCCCCTGCCGAAGGGTTAAAAATTATAAGAATGCTTATTCATCAAATAAAAATATAAGTCAATAGGGTAAAAGGAGTATTTTGGGGTAGGAATATCCTACTTGCAGTTGATACTCCAGTATAAATTCGTTGCCAGCTTTAGGAAATCCAGAAAAACGGTTTGACAACTTTCTTTATTAATATGTCATAAATAATAAAGATAAGTCAATAGGTGAAGAGGGTTTTTTTTGATGTTTGATGTTTGATGTTTGATGTTTGATGTTTGATGTTTGATGT
>JAOZLU010000809.1 GCA_029934695.1 Desulfobacterales bacterium
GATGTTTGATGTTTGATGCTTGATGTTTGATGCTTGATGTTTGATGCTTGATGTTCGATAATACGGATTTAGGTCAATGGCCGCCATGGTTGCCGGATTGATAAATCCGGCGGCTCGGATTTGCCAATCCGAGTCAAGCTGATTCCCTTATATCATTTATATTTAAAAGCTATATTCTGAAAATGCAAGTGAATTATGGCTATGGATAAATGTTCATCAGTCGTAATTTCTCATAACTTACTGAAATAATTTATACCGACATTTACTATCCTGGCATTTACCGTTGAGCAGTTTCAGACAGTTGCGGACAGACTTTACAACTTTCAACTTTTCACTTTCAACTTTAAAAAACTTGACACAAAAAGAAATTAAAATTACAAAGCATCTTTATTATCTGACAAATTGGTGTTTGTAAAAGAATCGTCCGTGGAAGAAGATTCTGATTTCCTGAAAGGGGTTGAAAAGCAGTGACTGAGACAATGGAAATTAATCTGGAGGGAATTGTTGTTATTTCAGGAAACTACGGAAGTGGAAAAACCGAGGTTTCCATAAATCTTGCTGTAAACCGAAAACGTGCAGGCGTGGATGTCCGTGTTGCTGACCTTGATTTGGTGAATCCGTATTTCAGAACCCGCGAGGCAAGAGGGGCTCTTTCTGATCTGGGAATTGAAGTTGTTCTGCCCCCGGGAAAATATTTGTATGCTGATCTGCCCATTTTAAGTCCCGCCATCGCAGGTATGATCCGTCAGCCCAGCCAACTGACTTTGCTGGATGCCGGGGGGGATGATGCCGGTGTCACAGTGCTTGCAGCCCTTGCTGAACCACTGAGGGAAAAAAAGGTCCGTATGCTTCAGGTGGTGAACCCATTCCGGCCTTTTACAGATAGCGTACAGGGATGTCTGAAAATGCGTGACGAGATCGAAAAAGCTTCAAAGATGACCATTACAGGTATCATCGGCAATGGAAATCTGATAGATGAAACAGAACTGGCAGATATATATAAAGGATATGATTTTGTCAAAGCATTGTCTGAAGAAAGCGGATTGCCCCTTGAATTTATTACAATTGCATCAGAATTACTGCCCAAAGCAGACATGAAATATTTTTCATGCCCTGCCTTACCCATAAAAAGACAGCTCGTTCCGCCGTGGAAAAAGGCTGTACCCTTAACTCCCGGCAATTTGGATTTTAAAACCCTAAAACTTAAAACTTAAAACCTAAAACCTAAAACCTAACTAAAGAGGGAATCGAATGTATGGCATATAATTATTCTATTGATGCTGACAGGTGCAAAGGATGCGGATTATGTGTGGCAGTATGTCCAAAGAAGGTTTTGGAAATATCCGACAAGGTCAACACAAAAGGCTATTTTCCTGCATATCAGGAGCGGTCTGAAGATTGTATTTTCTGTACAACATGCTGCATCATGTGTCCGGATGTGGCAATAACAATAACCAAAACTGTTGAAGAGGCTGTATTGGAGGAAGCATAATGGGAAAGGTGCTGATGAAAGGAAATGAGGCCATCGGAGAGGCTGCAATCCGGGCCGGGTGTCTGAATTATTTTGCTTATCCGATCACCCCTCAGTCTGAAGTCGCCGAATATCTCTCCCGCCGTATGCCGGAAGTCGGGGGCATGTTTTTGCAGGGAGAAAGCGAAGTCGCGGTCTCATACATGATTTTTGGCGCGGCAGCCTGCGGTGAGCGTGTATTTACCACATCCTCCAGCCCGGGGATCAGCCTGATGAGTGAGGCGATAAGCTATGTTGCCGGGGCACAGTGTCCCGCGGTTTTTGTCAATATCATAAGGGGCGGTCCCGGTCTGGGCGGCATCCTTCCATCCCAGGGGGACTATTTCCAGGCGACAAAGGGCGGCGGACATGGGGATTACAGACTCCTTGTGATGGCCCCTGCAAGTGTTCAGGAAGCGGTTGAGATGATGATGATGGCGTTTCCCCTTGCTGAAAAATATCGGAACCCGGTGATGATTCTGGGAGACGGTCTCATCGGACAGATGATGGAACCTGTTGAATTTCCAGATCATCTCAGCATAGAGCCGATCAATAAAGATGAATGGGCCGCAAACGGGATGGACACCCGCAAGAGCAGCACGCCCAATCTGGTCAAATCCCTCTATCTGGATCCGGAACAGTTGAATTCGCATAATCTGTTTTTAAAATCAAAATATGAGCAGATGAAGCAGGAAGATGTCAGATATGAGTCTTACAATACAGACGGCGACTATAAGGTCCTGATTGTGAGCTACGGGACCATGAGCAGAGTATGCAGAACCGCTATTGACGATTTAAGGACACAAGGCTTTGAAGCAGGTATGATAAGACCCCAGACCCTGTTTCCTTTCCCTGAAAAAGCAATACATGACGCAGCTTCAAAAGACAGTTGCAAGGCTGTTATCAGTATTGAAATGAGCATGGGGCAGATGGTGGAAGATGTGGAACGCTGCGTCCGGGGAAAACGCCCTGTTGAATGGTATGGAAAATGCGGCGGGGATGTGCCGACACCGGAAGAGGTCATGGATGTGGTCAGAAACTTGAAACTTGATGTTTGATGCTTGATGTTCGATGCTTGATGTTCGATGCTTGATGTTCGATGCTTGATGTTTAATGCTTGATGTT
>JAOZLU010000810.1 GCA_029934695.1 Desulfobacterales bacterium
GCTACGGAGGAACAAATTTCGGAATATCGGGAAACACCCTTGTGACCCGCAAAATCTTCGACTTTGAGTCGGACAACAGTTACATCGTCCGGGTGTCTGCCTCGGGAGGAGGCGTCTCTTTTGAAACACAGTTCACTGTCCGTGTGGTGAACATTCATGAGGATCCTGACAACATCGGCCCGGGGGAGATGAGCATCTATGAGAACCTGCCTGAGGACACCCCTGTCTGCGATCTTGTCACCTATCCGGATACCGATGACAGCTATACTTATGAACTGGTCACCGGGGACGGGGATGATGACAACCATCTCTTTGGCATTGCCGGAACGGCGCTCATCATCAAATCGGTCCTCAGCTATGCCGACACAGAGACGCACACCCGCACCGTCCGGGTAATGACCACCGATCAGAATGGCGAGACCTTTGAAAAACAGATCGCCGTCAGTGTTCTCCATCAGGGCCCGACCTACATGCTTCTCAGCAGCGACAGCGCGGATGAGAACATTCCGAACACGCCGGAAGGCACTTTGATCGGCGATTTTTCCGTGGAACCCGACCTGGGATACGGGCTCACTTACGAGACCGTTCCGGGGGCCGGTTCCGGAGACAATGCCCTGTTTTTTATCGAAGGTGCGGCTCTCAAAACCTCGGAAACCTTCGACTGCGAGACAAAACAGAGTTACAGCATCCGGGTGCGGGTCACCGACAGCGAGGATGCTTCCTATGAGAGACCCTTTCTCATCACAGTGAACAACCTTCATGAACCACCGGACAGGATTGACCTGAGCAGCGACACAGTGACTGAGGAACAGCCGGCGGGAACGGTTGTCGGCGTCCTCACTGCCGGTCCCGATACCGATGATGAATACACTTATGAGGTGATTTCCGGAGGCGTAAATTTCGCTGTTGAGGAAGACCGGCTGGTGACAGCCGCCGTGTTTGAATATGTGGAATTCACCAATAACGAATACACAGTTCAGGTGAAAGTCACCGATGAGAACAGCGAAACATTCACACAGACGTTCACGGTCACCGTGCTGGAAACCGTGCCGAACAGCCCTCCGACCAATATCACACTGAGCAGCACCGAGGCGGATGCGGACAGCCGGATCGGCACGGAGGTGGGCACGTTCACCGTGACGGATCCCGATCCTGACGACGGACACGTCTGCACCCTGACTGCCGGTGACGGAGATGAGGACAACGGGTATTTCAGCATTGCCCGCGGGGACACGCTCACAGTCCTGAAGGCATTTGATGAGACACAGGAAAGTTACAGCATCCGTGTTCTCTGCGAGGACGGCAGGGGCGGCTCCTCAGAGAAAAATTTTACGGTCACGCTCGTGACGAACCGGCCTCCCACAGACATCTCCCTCAGTTCCTCGGAAGCGGACGAGGGCATGCCCGGCATCATTGTGGGCATACTCAGCGCGTCCGATCCCGACAATCCCGGGGACACTGAGACATTCACCCTCCTCTCCGGCACCGGTGTCTTCCGCATTGACGGAAACAGACTTGTCACAACTGCGCCGCTTGACAGTGTGACACAGAGCAGCCACGGCATAAGGGTGCGGGTCACGGACAGCGGCGGCGAATCTTATGACGAGTCTTTCACCGTCAACGTACTCAACGTTAACGATCCGCCGACCGATATTTTCCCGGATGAGCCGTCCGTGCCTGAAAATCAGCCGGCCGGGACGCCCGTGGCAGTTCTCACGGCAGATGACCCCGATCCCGGGGACACCCACACCTTCATCCTGGCCGAGGGTGACGGGGATGCCGCCAACGGCTTGTTTGTCATTGACAGCGGCACCCTCCTGACCGACGTGATCTTCGACTATGAGGCAGAAGACAGCCACAGCATCCGGGTGCGTGCCGAGGATGCCGAAGGTGCTGTTTTCGAGAAAATCCTCACAGTCCGCATTGAGGATGTGAATGAACCGCCCTCGGACATGCGCATAAACGGGAGCGACGGAGAGAATTTCCGCCTGAGCGTGCCGGAGAATCAGCCTCCCGGTGTGGTCGTGGGCCGGCTCGGCGTCAGCGATCCCGACACCGGCGACGCACACACATTCTACAGGGTTGTCCATGCTCACAGAGGCTGGGCCGACAACGGGTCCTTCATCCTCGAACGGGACGGCGTGAGAATTCCGCCCTTTTACGAGGGGAACACCCTGCTGACCGCTGCGTCGTCTGACTATGAAACGAAGAGCAGTTATGACATTTATCTCCGTTCCAACGATTCCGGCGGGCTCTCCTGCTTCAGAATGTTCACGATATATGTGGAGGATGTGAACGAGCCGCCCACCGGCCTGACCCTGAATCCCGGATGGGTGGAGGAGGAGCAGCCCGAGGGCACCCGAGCCGGAACACTCGCCGCACAGGGTGACCCGGATGGGGACGAGACCCACACTTACACCCTTGTTTCCGGAGACGGTGATGAGGACAACGCCCGCTTTGTCATCGAAGACAATATTCTCAGAACCGCCCAGGTCCTCAACTTCGAGGCCGGGGAACATCCCTTTCACATAAGGGTCCGCACAGAGGACTCCGGAGGGCTTGCCCACGAAGAGGAGCTGACCGTCAGACTCGGAGACATCAACGATCCCCCGACCGATATCAGCCTCACCGGG
>JAOZLU010000212.1 GCA_029934695.1 Desulfobacterales bacterium
TCAAACATCAAACATCAAACATCAAACATCAAACATCAAACATCAAACATCAAGCCACAACCGCCCCGTCACTCGCGGATGAAACCGCCTTGGCATATCTTGCCATATATCCGTGAGTGATTTTCGGATCCGGGGGAGACAACTTGGACAGCCGTTCCCTGATCTCTTCTTCCGGAACATTCAGGGTGATTTTTTTGGCAGGGATATCAATGGCTATCATATCCCCCTCCAGTACGATTGCAACAGGTCCGCCCTGCATGGCTTCCGGTGAGATGTGGCCGATGGATGCGCCCCGGGTGCCGCCTGAAAATCGTCCGTCCGTAAGCAGCGCGACATGAGCATCCAGTTTCATGCCGGCAATGGCCGAAGTCGGTGACAGCATTTCCCGCATTCCCGGGCCGCCCTTAGGCCCCTCATAGCGGATGACGATCACATCCCCTTTGTTTATCTTGCTGTCCATGATGGCCCGCGATGCATCCTCTTCCGACTCAAAGACTCTGGCAGGTCCCTCATGGCACAGCATTTCATCCAGAACAGCGACCTGTTTGACCACACATCCTTCCGGGGCAAGATTGCCGAACAGCACTGCCAGGCCGCCCTCTTTGTGATACGGGTCTTCCACGGTGCGGATAACCTCTTTGTCCAGTATCCGAACATTTTTTATATTATCACCGACGGTTGTGCCGGTGACGGTGATGCAGTCCGTGTCTATCAGATCGGATCGGGAAAGCTCCTTTATCACTGCGGTGATGCCGCCGGCGCGGTCCAGGTCTTCAAGATGATCTTTTCCCCCGGGACTGAGCGAGCAGAGATGCGGTGTTGCCTTGCTGATTTCGTTGATCAGGTCAAGGTTCATTTCCACCCGGGCCTCTTTTGCAATGGCCGTAAGATGAAGCACTGTGTTTGTCGAGCATCCCAGGGCCATATCCGCGGTCAGGGCATTCCTGAACGCCTTTTCTGTCATGATCTTCCTCGGTGTGATCTGCTTTTCAAAGAGGGTCATGATCTGCATTCCGGCTTCCTTGGCAAGACGGATGCGCGCTGCCATCACAGCGGGGATCGTGCCGTTGCCGGGCAGTCCCATGCCAATGGCTTCGGTCAGGCAGTTCATGGAATTGGCTGTGAACATTCCCGCACATGATCCGCAGGTGGGACATGCTGCATCTTCAATCGCGGCCAACTGATCCTGGGTCATTTTCCCGGAAAGCACAGCGCCCACAGATTCAAACACGGTGATCAGATCCACTTTCTCATCACGTTCAGGATGCCTGCCGGCCAGCATGGGACCGCCGCTGACAATAATGGCGGGAATATCCATGCGGGCCGCGGCCATGAGCATCCCGGGAACGATTTTGTCACAGTTGGGAACCATGACCAGGGCATCAAACGCGTGCGCGGTTGCCATCACCTCAATGGAATCTGCAATCAGTTCCCGGCTCGCGAGGGAATATTTCATGCCTGTGTGGTTCATTGCAATGCCGTCACAGACTCCGATAACGCCGAACTCAACAGGCGTTCCCCCTGCCATATATACGCCGGCCCTGACCGCCTCTGTGATTTTGTCGAGGTGGATATGCCCGGGAATAATGCTGTTTGCTGAATTGGCAATGCCAATCAGGGGTTTTTTTATTTCAGCGTCCGTGTATCCCATGCTTTTGAACAGGGAACGGTGGGGCGCCCTTTCGATTCCTTTTTTTACGCTGTCACTTTTCATTGGCCAATCTCCCAAAAAAAAATCCGTCACCAGCTTTTGGGGCTGACAACGGACTGTTTTAATTTTATGAGTAAATTATGGAAAAATTATAACATTGTCAGCCACCTGTCCGGTGAGCAGAGAAGTGTCCCTCTGCAAGGACGATAATAAGAACAAGGCTGATGACGGACAGTGTTTTTTTCATGATAATTTTCTCTTTAGTATTTAAGGAAACTCCTTATCAGATTTCTGAACACCTGTCAAACATTTTGTTTTTTTTTGCCGGCTTAAATAATTTGTAAGTACCTGGCCATATATTTTCAGGTATCTGCTTATGAGGAACAGCTTTTACGCTGTGAGCCGCAGATGAACGCGGACGGCCTGTCTGCCGCGGACTCATCCGCGTTCTGAATCAGTTAAAAAAGAACTTGACAAACCATCAATTCTAACATATTTGCTACGAAAGTAATATTTGGATAATCTGAAAAAAAATATGCTCTTACGGATCCACTGCAAATATTCTGCCTGACTTCCCCAAAAGATCAGGCATTTTTCAGTCAATATGAAGAAGGTGGCAGAAACTTTGTCAGTCTGAAATCAATTCTGCTTAAAAACTTTTGCCCGGGTACTTATCACAATGAATCCCGGACAGTTTCCGTATCCGGGAGTCGCATCACGAATCACGTTTCACTTAACCATTTATAAGGAGGAAGACTATGAAGAAAAAGAGGCTCTGTTCGGTAATCATCATCTTTGCTTTTCTGTGTGCAGGTGTCGGAACCGCCTGTGCTGAGACACTTGAGCTGCTGACATGGAAGGGATACGCGCCAAAGCCCCTGATTGAGAAGTTTGAGAAAGAGACCGGGATAAAGGTGAAGGTGACAAATACAAACAATGAAGAGATGATAGCCAAACTCCGTGCAACCCGGGGCGCGGGATTTGATCTGGCCCAGCCCAGTCAGGACCGAATATCATCAGTTCAGAAAAAATACAAAATCTATCAGCCCATTGATCTGTCCAAAATAAAGAAAGAGCAGATCATCACCTCCATGCTTGAGGCTGTCACGAAAAACACCACGGTGGACGGCAAATCATACGCAGTTCCATTCTGCTGGGGAACATCCGGACTGGTTGTCAACCGAAAGCAGGCACCTGAGGCCAGTGATTATTCTGACCTGCTGAATGAATCTTATAAAGGAAGAATCAGCTACCGCCTCAAAAGACCGACCCTGATAGGGCTGGCATTCGGCATGGGTGAAAATCCTTTTGACAAATACGGGGATCTGGCAGCGTACAGGGCATTGATGGATAAGGTTGAGAAAGCCATGATAAAAGGCAAGGGACTTGTGAAAAATTACTGGACAAACGGCGACGCACTGCTGCAATCCATGCGATCCAATGAAGTCAATGTTGCAATGGCCTGGGACAGCGGAGGCTGGAAGCTTCACGGGGAAAATCCGGACATTGATTTTGTCGCGCCAAAAAGCGGCGCCCTGGGCTGGATTGACACTTTTGCCATTCCATCCAAAGCAAAAAATGTGGATGCCGCATATAAATGGATCAACTTCATACTTCGCCCGGAAAACGCAGCCGCATTCACCAATTCGGAAAAATACGGAACCGCTTCAGACGGTGCAGTCAAATTGTTGGATCCTGCTGTGCGTGAAAATTTTGAGCGTTGTTTTCCCCAGAAAGCCATAGACAATGTCAAATGGTATCCGCCAGTGCCGGCCAAACTTGAGTCCATTGAAGGCAAGATACTGGACAAGGTGAAAGCAGCAAGGTAAAAGGGTGTTAGGTTTTAAGTTTTAAGTTTTAAGATATCCAAAACCTAAAAAACCAAAACCTGAAACCTGAAACCTGAAACCACGAATCACACGAATCACACGAATCAGCCTCAGTCAGCTGAGAGCACCCGGCTCACACGGAAAAAGGTTGCATATCCGTCTGTCATTCGTGTGTAATTCGTGGTTCGTGGTTCATGGTTCATGGTTCGTGGTTCATGGTTCGCAGTTTGCAGTCTCCCCAAAAAGCGTTATAATCAGTAAGCATAAACGAAATCATTAAACATATTTGGATTTACAGAGGAGTAACTAAGGATGTCAAAAAAAATATGTATCTTTAGTCATAAAGGAGGGGTCGGCAAAACAACCACTTCTTACAATCTCGGTTGGATGCTTACAGAGCTTGGTAAAAAAGTTTTGCTGGTTGACTCGGATTCTCAATGTAATCTGACAAATACTGTGTTCGGAGATGAAGCTTATGAACAATTCTATTCAGACAAACCTGAATGCAATTTAAAAAACTACCTTTCTCCGGCATTTGATGCAAAGCCTGCCTTAATAGATGGGGCTGAACTGATACAGGTTAAAAATAATCAAAGTTTGTTTATCATTCCGGGTTCTTTTGAAATTTCTGAATATGAAGTATCCTTGGGAGTATCTTTTACGCTGTCAGAAACTCTCATGTCATTAAAAAATCTTCTGGGTTCTTTTAATTACCTGATCGAAAAAACCGCTGAAGCCCATTCTGCTGATTACGTCATTATAGACATGAATCCCAGTCTGAGCGCGATAAATCAGGCGTTACTTATCAGCAGTGATTACTTCATTGTTCCTGCTGCACCTGACATTTTTTCAACAATGGCAATCAGATCTCTCTCAAGAACTCTCCCTAAATGGGAAAAATGGGCAAAAAAGGCAAGAACAGCTTTTTCAGACGCATCTTATCCATTGCCGACAAACACCCCTAAGTTTATCGGCACAGTTATTCAAAAATTCAACATCAGAAACGGACATCCTATAAAGGCGAGCCAGGCGTTAATTGATGGAATAAATGATCTTGTCACATCAACCTTTGTGCCAAACATGAAAGAATCTGATATGTTATTGGCAGATGATAAGTATGATTTTGATAATTATTGTCTGGCTCAGATACCTGACTTCCAAACATTAAACGCTGTGTATCAGTCAAATGGCATACCTGTTTACGCCTTGACAGACAGACAGTTAGGACATACAGGTGCCGTTTTAGATAATTATAAACAAATGCGCCAAAAGTTTTATGCTATCTTCTCGGATTTTGGAAAAAAGGTGATAGAGTTGACATCATGAACAGGGCCATAGACCAGTTTAATATAAACATTGAGACGGTTAAACACCTTGGGGTCATATACTCTGCTTTTGAAAGTCATCTGATGACTCCTTCAGTTGATTTGTCAGATATTCTCAGGTCTGAAATTGTCCTTGCAGTATCAGCCCTTGACTGTTTCATACATGATTTGGTGAGAATTGGTATGTCAAAAATTTTTGAGAAAAGCGGAGGTGAGCCACAGGCATTTCTGAATTTTGGCATATCTGTTCAATCAGTTAAAAGAATCATTGATGCTACAACAGCTAATGAGCAAAAAGACTATTTTAAAAAAGAAATACGAAAACTTCACGGATACAGAACATTTCAAAGCTCTGACAATATTTCTCAGGCATTAAGTCTCATCGGTATAAAAAAAATTTGGAATAAGGTCGGAGACAGTCTTTCTGTTTCAAGTGATGATGCCAGAAATCATTTGGATTTAATTGTGGACAGAAGAAACAAAATCGCTCATGAAAGTGATAGCATCCTTCTTTAAATATAGGGGCAAGATATCCCATTGATTCTGTAATGGTTGATGATTCCATTGATTTTATTGAAAAAATTGTCAATTCGATATATTCAGTCACAGTGAAGCCTAAAACCTGAAACCCTAATACTAAAACTAAAACTAAAACTAAAATTAAAATTAAAGAAAATGGACTTATCTGTTCAAAATGTTACCAAAGTCTTTCAGGAATTCAAAGCCGTGGACAATGTGTCTTTTGAAGTGCAGGAGGGACATTTCTTCTCAATTCTGGGGCCGTCAGGGTGCGGAAAGACCACCCTGCTGCGTATGATCGCCGGATTCATTGAACCTGATCTCGGTGTCATTCAGATTCGCGGAGCCGATATGACCGGAATTCCGCCGAACAAGCGGCCTGTCAACCTGATATTCCAGCATCTTGCTCTGTTTCCCATGATGACAGTTGCACAGAATATAGCGTTTGGCCTGCAACGCCAGCGGGAAAAAAAGGCGGACATCGGGGAAAAAGTGGAGCGCATTCTAAAGCGAGTGGGGCTCCCCGGATTTGGCAGCAAAAAGATTGACCAGCTCTCCGGGGGCCAGAGGCAGCGGGTGGCCATTGCAAGGTGCCTTGTATTGAACCCCACTGTCCTTTTGCTGGACGAACCACTCGGAGCCCTGGATCTGAAACTCCGGGAACAAATGAAGGTGGAACTGAAAAAGCTTCAGGCACAGGTGGGAACAACCTTCATCTATATCACCCATGACCAGTCCGAAGCTCTGGTCATGTCTGACTATGTTGCCGTGATGAACCAGGGCAGTTTCGAGCAGGTTGACACCCCACAGAATTTGTACCATAAGCCCGGGACACCCTTTGTGGCACGGTTCGTGGGTGACAACAACGCATGGACAGGGAAAATACGTCGGTGTGACAATGATGGCACCGCTGAAATCGTCACCACCGAGGGTCAGGGATTTCACACAAAGATTGACGGAGTTTTTCAGGCAGGGGACGAGGTTGATCTTTTTCTCAGGCCCGAGGCCATGCTGATTCAGCCTGATCCGTCTGTTTCCGGCCTGAACAGGTTTGAGGTGACAGTCAGAGCCATTCTTTTTGACGGCGCCAACAGCCGGCTCCTCGCAAATCCTCATGACTCTGATGTTGAGATGCTCATCGCCCTGCCCCAGAACCGGCAATACGATCATATCCGGGAAAACGACAAAATCGAAATCGGGTGGGATGTGAAATCAGGAATCTGTTTTCCAACATCCCTGCATGAAAATGCATAAGAGACACTCCGCATCCCGGAATCACAGGATGCATAAGGGAATAAGGAGCGGACATAAATGAAATATCAGATCCGATGGGCACTGATTTTTTTCCTGACCCCGGTCTTGCTGTGGCTTTTTCTGCTGATCGTATTGCCGCATATTGACCTGCTCCTCATGTCATTCCGCGTTGAAGATGATTACGGCGAAATGACGTGGAGCTTTTCCAATTACATGAATTTTTTCAACGAGCCTATTTACTGGCTCACCTTTGTACGCACAGCTGTTTACTCAATCCTCGTGACATTTCTGACCTTTGTCACTGCGCTTCCTGTGGCTTTTTATATCACCAAGGTTGCCAGCCCGAGATTCCAGGGTTTTCTGGCCATGCTCCTTCTGCTTCCCTTCTGGGTCAGTGAGCTGGTCAGGGTCTATGGCTGGATGATTCTTTTGCGGGAAAGCGGCGTCATCAACCATTTTCTGCTCAGGCTCGGCATCCTTGATCGCCCTGTTGAAATGCTCTACAACGATGTCACCATGGTGATGGGACTGGTTTACACATCCATGCTGTTCATGTCGGTTCCTCTGATATCCGCTCTGGAAAGTCTGGACAACAGCCTGATAGAAGCGGCTTATGATCTGGGGGCAGATATGTGGAGCATTTTGTTCAGAATCATAATTCCGCATTCCATGCCCGGGATTGTTTCCGGTTCCATTGTGGTGTTCATGCTGACGCTTGGCAATTATCTCACCCCGAATCTCATGGGCGGAAAGAACTCCCTCTGGTTCACAGAGCAGATTTACAACCAGTTTATCGCCAGTTTCAACTGGAATCAGGGGGCTGCTTTCGGCTTTCTGCTGCTCGTTCTTTCATCCCTGGTAATATGGACAGGGTTGAAACTGACCCGTCAGAAACTGACAGGAGTTATAAAATGATCCGATCTTTGCCAAATTCAAGAGCATACACACTCGGTTTCAAACTTTATGTGATCCTCTATTTCACATTTCTGTTTGCCCCTCTGCTGGTCACATGCGTGCTGGCATTCAATGATTCCCCGTTCCCGTCTTTGCCGTGGAAAGGGTTCACTCTGGACTGGTTCATGGCAGACAACCCTGACCGGCTCGGCATCTTCCACGATGAAATCAATCTGAGCAGTATCTGGGTCAGCGCTAAGGTGGCGTTTTTTGTCACGATTCTGTCAACTGCTGTGGGGACCTGCGGGGCTTTCCTTTTTGAACAGGAAGATTTTCGTTTCAAACAAGCACTGTATTTTCTTATGATATCCCCCCTTGTCATTCCAGGTGTGATCCTGGGAATCTCCGTTCTCCTGTTTTCCAACACATTGGGAATCTTTTTTGAACACCGCTGGAACCTGGATGTGGGCCTGTTCCGTCCGGGTTTCTGGCTGGTGGTGCTGGGGCAGTTTTCTTTTATTGCCACCCTTGTGACTTTGGTGGTGTCAGCCCGGCTGAAAAAATTTGACCATACCCTTGAGGAGGCGGCCATGAATCTCGGGGCCAACCGGGCTGAGGTGATATGGCATATCACCCTGAAGTTTCTCAGGCCGGCGATTATCGGCTCAGGGGCTGTGGCTTTTCTGATGTCCTTTGAGAATTTCAACACCACCCTGTTTCTTGTCGGCTCCGAAGCAACCCTGCCGATCAACCTGTATCTTCAGGTCAGGGACGGCAGCACTCCTGTAATCAATGCAATCTCTTTCCTGCTGATCGTGTGTACTTCGATGGCTGCGATGGTCAATCTCTTTTTGGCAAAAAAAGAGGAAGTGTAAGGTCAGGCCCTGGTATGGCAGAAAAAGAAACCCGGAATCCACTGTGAATTCCGGGTTAAAATTAAAGTATATCCATTTTTCAATTTTCCCCAAAATGATGTCCGATGGGATATTTCCACCCATCAAAACCCCTGAATCACTTTTTGTTTTGCAAGCACTTCTTTTGTTTGCTATAGTAGAAAAATTACGGTCTGATTTGAACAATCATTCCTGATTATAACGGATTTAGGGGAGTCCCATGAACGTGAACGGAATATGCACGGGTACGTTCATGTTCATGTTCATGTTCAAAACCGTTATAATCAGAATCATTCAAAGAAAGGAGAGCAATATATGCCGTTAAACAGGGAGCTTCTTGATATTCTGGCCTGCCCCAAATGCAAAGGAAATATATATTTAAATGATGCAAAGGACGGGCTTGTCTGTGACACATGCAAACTTTTATATGAAATAAGGGATGATATTCCCATTATGCTGATTGAGGAAGCAAAATCTTTGGAAACATGAGCAGCCCCCAGCCGCCCAGGCCTGCAAAGCTGGTTATCGGCCTTTTTATGAAGGAAAGGGCTTTTTTTGAACCTGTTGCAGAAGAACTTGCCGGCAAATTCGGTCCCATTGATATGATGAGCCGCTGGCTGCCGTTTGATTATACCAGCTATTATGAGCCGGAAACAGGATCACCGCTTTTCAGAAGAGTGATGAGTTTCAGTGATCTGATAAAGCAGAGCTTTCTTCCGGATATCAAGCTTATGACAAATGGCATTGAACTGAAATATTCGGAAGACAGCAGGCGGAGGGTCAATATTGATCCGGGATATATGCTTCTTGAACGCTTTGTTCTTGCCACCGGCAAAAATTTTACCCACAGGATTTATATCGGCAGACAGATTTATGCGGACCTGACCCTGATTTACACAAAGGGGGCGTTTCAGAAATTACCCTGGACATATCCTGATTATGCTGACAAAAAAATGCTTGCCTGTCTTGAGGTGGTGCGTAAAAGATATATTCATGATTTGAAAGTGAAAAGCGAAAAGTGAAAGTTGAAAAATGATAAAAAGCATGACCGCATTTTCCAGAGTGGAAAAAACAGAAGGAGACCTGACCGTCAATGCTGAAATCCGCTCTTACAACAGCAAATATCTTGATATTATGCTGCGTATTCCCCAGGCGTATCTTTCTCTCGAAGAAGAGATAAAAGGATTGGTCTCTGAAAAAGCAGCAAGAGGCCGGGTTGAAATCAAATTGCAGATAAGGGATAATTCTGAAGAATCCTGCGCGTTTGAGGTCAACCAGCCAAAAGCCCTGGCGTACCATACAGCACTTGTTCAACTGAAAGAGATGTTTCATATCAACAGAGACATATCCCTGAATATGCTGGCAGGAGTCGGAGGGGTCATAAAACCTGCTGAAACAGAAAAAAATATGGAAACCTGCCAGCCTGTGATAGCAGACTGTGTCACTGAAGCCATGGATGGGCTGAACGCCATGCGGGAGAAGGAAGGTGATTTTATAGCCCGGGATTTCACTGAGCGGCTTGATTTCATTGAAAAATCTATGGAGCAGATTGAGAAGCTGTCTGACGGTCTCTTATTTCATTATCAGGAACGCCTGAAAGAGCGCATTGCCGTGTTAACCAGAGGAATTGTGGAAACAGACCCTGCACGGATTATCCAGGAAGCTGCATTTCTTGCGGACAGAAGTGATATTTCCGAAGAAATTGTAAGAGCAAAAAGCCATATCCTGCAGTTTCGCTCCATTATGCAATCAGAAGCATGTCCGGGCCGCAAACTCAACTTTCTGTTACAGGAATTTAACCGGGAGTTCAACACGATGGGATCCAAAACAGGAAATGCGGACGTGTCCCATACAATTGTCAGTGTCAAGTCTGAAATTGAAAAAATAAGAGAACAGGTACAGAATGTGGAATAAGCCAGTGAATGGTAATCTGCGATTGCAGCCCCGGCTCGCCTGGGATTGTCAAATCCCAGGCATTTCTTCACCCCGGCTCGCCT
>JAOZLU010000811.1 GCA_029934695.1 Desulfobacterales bacterium
TCCAACATCCAACATCCAACATCCAACATCCAACATCCAACATCCAACATCCAAATTTCACTTCTCAGCATTTTTATAGAAACGGTTGTCAATAAAACGATTCAAATCAATAGGCTCTATGATTTCAGCCTGAACCGACATATCAAGGACTTTCTGAAAGTCAGAAATATCAGGATTCAGATCACTGAAGGAGATTCTCTCGGGCGGGTTCTGAAGCCCGCTGATGATGATCTGCTGTGTATGCGGAAGATACAGGTCAGCAATTTTGGCAACTTCCCTGGCTCCGTTATTCATTTTGTCCTGATCAATAAATTTGCCGCTCAGGATCATACTCTCAGTCCATTCCCGGATACCTGCGGAGTGGTTCTCCAAAAACCGCTGGTTCACAACGACAATACATTCCACATGATGAGGCAGGATATCTTTTGTCAGAATATGAATTTTGCCGACACTGTTCATCTGGGCCCTTGTACCAAAGGGTTCCGCGACAATAAACGCATCCACCATATTCCGTTCCATAAAACTCTCCATGTTGGATGGTGCAATCACGTCCAGTATCACATCTTTTAAAGAAAGGCCTCCGGTCCTTAAATACCTGTCAAGCAGGGCTGTGTGTGTTGATATCCTGTGAGGGATCGCAATGGATTTGCCCTTAAAATCCTCCACCGCGTGTATCCCGGAATCTTCTCTGACAGTTATGGCAGACCCGTCCCGATGTGCGAGCAGAATTGTCCGTATATCTGTTCCCGAATGAAACATGGACATGGCTAAAGGTGATAAAATAAAACATGCGTCAATAACGCCCGATTTCAGATTATTGATCATAGACTTCCATGAATTAAATATTTTGGGTTCGATATTGATGCCAGTGAAAGTATTATTATCTCTGGCATGAGAAACCAGCAGGATCAGATGATCAAGAATCGGCAGGTACCCGACTCTGAGTCTCGGCTTTACAAATCCGTATTCTGAGGTCATCTTTTGCAACGGTTTTATCTGCTCAAGCAGATATCTCACCATTGCGGCCTGCTGATGAACATTGGTGGGAACCTTGCCGAATACGGGAATTGCCAGCGGTGTCGAACTGATCGTGCCTGTCCGCATTTTCAGAAAATTCAGTTCAGCAATGATAATCTGGGTCTGTACAAAGACATCTTCAGAATGAAGCTCCCTGTCCGCACTGACTTCAGGCAGAGGAGGGGTTTCCATGTTGAAATCTTCCCTGAGCTTATTGATGTCCTGACGGATCAGAAGGCATTCTTTGAGCACATCCCTGGGCTTTAGTTCTGTTGGACTGACAGGCGCATCAATACGATATCGCCTGACCGGATCAATATGGCCTAACATTGACCTGATATCCGAAGCTGCCCTCACCATCTGGGGAAAGACATCGTCCGGCGTGATATGCTTTTTTCCGGCAAGCGCACTGAGTTTGGCGAACAGGCTGAGTACTTTCTCAAAAACATCTGTGGGTGTCCGGACACAGGTCTGCGCCTCATACTGAGGAAATTTGTGAATTTTCAGAGAATATAAAATTCTGCGAATTCCGGAAAGCAGCATGTCTGCCAAAACTTTCACATCTTCCGGCGTGTAGTGCGTGGGTGTTGCGACGACTCTGGGAACAGGCCGGATCCCTTCTTTTTTTTCAAACAGGATCAGCATATCCAGGCATGCCACAGTCAGCTGATAAACATGCATGGTGTCAAGTTCGCTTTCCAGCATTTCCGCAGTGTGTATATTATCAATGCCCTTGGCCCGGAGCAGCACATCCAAAGCCCGTTCTGCAAGTTCCACTATCTCGAATACTTTGGCGGACGTAATTTCAACTTCTGACGCCTCACTCTCCCGCGCCCCGAAAAAAATAACTCCCCCGATAAAAATCCATATTCCGGCTCTGAGAAGCAGGCTTGAAAAAATCCGGCTTTCAGACAGAATTGTTTTTCCGATTTTCATTGTTGTATCTCCTTTCAAAAAACAGCATTTTTGGTGGCTTCCAAAAGACAATCCAGACACCGCAGCACAAATATGGGCAGGATGACATCCCATATGCATCAGGCTAAGACTTTGCCGGACGGGGTTGCAAACCCCAGTCCGGCAGGTCATGGATCAATAAAAAAAACAGTTTTGTTTCATTATGCCTTTCAGGGATTCAAATATCATTGACTGAATCTTTTATAACACAGCTCCTCATAATATCAACCCTTATGATGATTTTATCTGACAAAAAATATCAGAATTTTATGATATTTTGCATTTGCTCCTGAACCATTCTCAGAAAAGCATTGAAATTCACATCTGGTTATGCTATCTGGTTAGTCAGAAATTAACAAAAGCTAATCCTGATTAACTGAATAATGGGTACTTGATCCCGAAACGCAGGCTACAAAACCGGTGCTGTTCTGCAAGCAGGTCAGAGAACTGGCCTTGGATTATAAAGACGAAAAAATAGTCAGTCTGTTAAAACCAATATTTATTTTGATTATAACGAATATAGGGGAGGCCTCAACGCGGAGACGCATAAGACTGATCCTTGCAAACCGCAGATGAACGCTGATAAACGCTGATGCCCGCACTCTGACCGGCTCACAGGCCATAAGTGTTTATCTGCGTTTATCTGCGTTTATCTGCG
>JAOZLU010000812.1 GCA_029934695.1 Desulfobacterales bacterium
GTCGTCGCCAGAATCATCATCGTCGTCGCCAGAATCATCATCGTCGTCGCCAGAAGCGTCGTCGTCATCATCGCCAACAGGACATTCACACTCCAAATACATCCGGATGTTCGAGAACTCAAAATCATCATAAGTATTGCAGAGTATGCTTTCAATGGTCAGCGTGTTCTCACCTTCCTGCAACTTTGAAACATCCTTCTTTTTCAGGGAGAGTACAATCTCGCCAAAGCTTCCATCCTTTGGTGAATCATTGAGATAGGTCTTCAGACGATTGCCATTGAGATAAACCTTGTTTTTACACTGGGCACCTTTGACATCCAACCGAATCTCTGCTTCTTCCGCAGAGAGATGATCTGCTGAAAGGTTAAACGTCTGAGTAAACTCAAGCCCTTCACTCAGTTTCTGGAACTGACTGTTTGCGGCACCGCCATACTCATCATCGCCAAGATGATGAACCTCAGGCAGAAGCTCGAAAATAATCACATTCCCAGCCACCTTGTCAAGCTCAAAATTGATGGTCAGAGCGACCCCTTCCTCAAGGCTTTCTCTCTCAACATTTACCGTTTCCGGGACATATCCGTCCTTGCCAGCCGAAATCAGGCAATAGTCGCCGAGCGAGGGAATATCAACAGCATATTCGCCATTGGCATCCGTCAGAATCTCAATATTGGAACCCGGGATATCGAGATGAATAATCGCATCCGCAATCGGGGTGCCATCCTCAGAATCAGCAACCTGCCCTGCCACACTTCCCTCACTCACAAACACAGGCACTTCTGAAGATGAAGATCCTTCATCACCCTGCTCGAAAATGGCTGTTATGGCCAGATAGAATATCATTCCGACATCAAGCTCAAACTCGAAGGAGTTTGTAGCGCTTTCATAGAAGAAGTCGTAAGCACCAGGTGCATATCCCACATAGATTCTGTAACTGTTTGCACTCGGAACAGGATTCCACGTCACTGATGCCTGTTCTTCCTGGACAACCGTAACGATATTGGTCACCCGGGTGGTAACAGTTTCCATTGTGAACGAGAGAAGGCTCTGTGCGATCTCCGCAGAAACCAGCGGTCTTATTCCCGCAGCCGTAAGCGTCGTCAGAGAAGATACCACATCCTGTGTCGTCGTTTCAAACTCTGTGATACTCACACTGAAAGACACAGATATGCTCATGGCATACGTTGTCACAGATTCTGTGATGGAAATTCCGTTATCCGGATTTGCATCATTATCCAAGGTTGACAGGAATCTGCATATATTGGTGACAGTGGGATCACTCTCATCTGTGGCACCTTCAACCAAGTCAACCGGTGTCACAACATCTTTGCCTTTAACCATGCCCAAAACAACAGATCCGATGGAGAATTTGACAGTTTCGCCTCTCACATATTTGAATTGGCCCTTTGAACCTGTCATGCCGAATCGGGTCGTTGTTTCATACTTAATTCCGACTACGACGCTCTGATAAAGGAACACGCCTTCAGCCAATGTGCCGTCATCATCATCCTCACATTCGAGGTCGCCGTTAACACAGTCATCATCTTTACCATTGCCGCAGACTTCGGTTATGCCCGGATTCACAGTGGAGTCAGTGTCATCACAGTCCCCGTCGTTTTCCGTGAAGCCGTCGCCGTCGTCATCGAAATCATCACAGGAGAGGTCGCCGTCCGCGCAGTCTTCATCTATCTCATTCCCGCAGATTTCAGCAGCTCCCGGATATACTGTGGCATCATTATTATTACAGTCGCCCGTGCTTTCAGTGAAGCCGTCGCCGTCGTTGTCAGCACCGTCACATGCCAGGTCGCCGTCTGTGCAGTCTTCATCTATATTATTACCGCAGAGATCAACAGCCCCCGGATACACAGTAGCATCATCGTCGTTACAGTCACCGGCACTCTGAGTGAAACCGTCGCCGTCGTTGTCAAAATCATCACAGGAGAGATCGCCGTCCGCGCAGTCTTCATCTATTTCATTACCGCAGATCTCAGCAGCCTCCGGATTCACGGTGGCGTCATCATCATTACAGTCGCCAGCATTTTCAGTGAAACCGTCGCCGTCGTTATCAAAATCATCACATGCGAGATCGCCGCCTGTGCAGTCTTCGTCTATCTCATTCTCACAGATTTCAACAGCTCCCGGATACACGGTGGCATCATCGTCGTTACAGTCGCCAGTGTTTTCTGTGAAACCGTCGCCGTCGTTGTCAAAATCATCACACGAGAGATCGCCGCCCGAGCAGTCTTCATCTATGCCATTGCCGCAGATTTCCTCTGCTGCATCAGGATAGATCGCAGGATCTGCATCGTTGCAGTCGCCGTCGTTCTCTGTGAAGGTGTCGCCGTCATCGTCTGTGTCTTTCGATCCCACATCACAGACAAGGTCAGTTCCGTCGCAGTCTTCATCTATGTCATTGCCGCAGATTTCCTCAGCGCCCGGATAGATCGTTGCATCTTCATCGTTGCAGTCGCCTGCGTTCTCTGTGAAGGTGTCGGCATCATCGTCAATGTCTTCGGGGCAGGTCAGATCGACTCCGTCGCAGTCCTGATCAATGCCGTCGCTGCAAACTTCGGCAGCACCCGGATAGACCGAAGCATCTTCGTCGTTGCAGTCCCCGGTGTTTTCCGT
>JAOZLU010000813.1 GCA_029934695.1 Desulfobacterales bacterium
TCGTTTTTTACTGCGTAAAAAATCGAAATCCTTCACCCACCCTACGGCCTGAAAGCCTGAAAGGTGGGTTGCGGTTTCGTTTTTTACTGCGTAAAAAATCGAAATCCTTCACCCACCCTACGGCCTGAAAGTTCATCTGCGGATCATATCGGAAACCACAAAAACTGTTAGAATCAGCAATGTTGAAGCCTCTGAATCAATTTCGTTATTTTTCATTTTAGAGATGCAAAGCTGAAACCGCAAAAATAGCCATATTTCCCAAGGCATGTATGGTTATAGGAACCATGAGTTTGCCTTCTGTTTCATAAGCCACGGCAAAAAGGATGCTGCCCACCATCTGCGTTGGTCCGCTTACCGGGTGAACAAGGACAAACATCAGGCTGCTCAGAAAAAGAGCGATGAATACTCCCCAGCGTCTCAGAAATCCGTAGAGAATTCCCCGGAAAAAGATCTCTTCCGCAACTGGTCCGATCACGCCGCGCAACAATAAAAAGAAAAGCAGTTCCCCTGGTTGTTCAGGAAGCCGGGCATTCAGAAGGTTGAAGGGATTTCTGCCCGAAAGGAACAGTATCCCGAAGGCGAGGGCCACAATAATTCCGAAACCCGAGGACCAGATCAGCCCGCGTTTCAGACCGGGAACTATCTGATGCCGGGCCAGTCCCAGGGAAGCCAAACCATTTCCCCACATCACATAGATTAACATAAAGGAGATGATTTCCAGCACGCGTATGATTCCCAAGACAAACATGGGGGCCATAATTTTTATTGAAATAATAACAATTACAGCCACTTCAGCAAGAATCAGGGCCATGACGGATATGAAAAAAGGTTCTGTCTGATTATTATGTGTCATTTAAAATAAAAACAGTTAAAATAAAAACAGTGGCAAAAACAATTTATAATTTATAATTTATAACTCTGTTTCCATCCAAGTTTTCGGAGGGCTTTGTATGCATACCATTGCACATACCAGTTGTCAGATATTTTTATCTGTTTCAGAATTTCTCCGATGACTTCTTTTTCACCTCTCCGGCCCAGGCCGGAAAGTGCGCTATAGACCACGTTAAAATTGGCGTCGTCAAGAAGGCTCAGGAGTTGCGGATATGTTTCCGGGGAACGGCTCTTCCCCAAGACTTTTGCCAGCCAGTACCGCTCTGGGATATGAGGACTTTGCAGCAGCCGGGTATGCTTGGGAAAATTTCCGATTTCGATATTTTTTCTCCATATCATCTTTAAGGCGGCAACCCTGTGATGCCAGTTGTCGGATATCAATATACCGGGCAGGTCCGCTACTTTTATATCCTTCTCAATTCCAAAATGAAGGGGAAGCAGTAAGACCGCTCCTGTCATGCAACAGAGTATGCCGGCAGAGACTGAGGCACGCAGGCTGCTCAGAAAAAAGCCCGATATCGTATGAAACAGGGCGTAAACGCTGAAGTACAGGATAAGGGGAGGAACTGTCAATAAGGAGAAAAAAATAAACCAGCGGAAAAAAATATGCCTGTCGCTTTTTTCAGAGAATTCTTTCAGCACCTTTCGGGAGTTGCGGAGAAATTCTTCCGGGGATGTCCGGAGAATCATTTTACCCTTATCCCTAAAAACAAGATGATCGCCTGTTTTTACGATATTCAGATCAACAGAAATTTCTTTACTGACAATCAGGTAATCATTGGCAAGCAGTCTTTTTTTCAGGGACCGGGCCAGGGATTTGTCCTCTATGGATGCCAGGTTGCAGGTTCTGATAAGCTTCTGATTATAACTCTTAAATGCCCGCGCAGGATAGAGCGTATAACGATAATAAAAGTTATTCAATTTTATTCCCACGGGATTTGACAAGAGCAGATTATCCCGGATTTTCAGAAATATTCTCGCATCTGTCTGAGCATTTGCCATGAGCAACAGAACAGCAAAGGCGATGAGATGGATCATCATATCTGGCCGCAGGTGTTCCCGCGGTTGGGGCATCTGTAACAATGCAGTTCCGAAAACCGCCGCGGGGACCAGAAAGAATTGGGCGGTGACAATACCGGAAACCCCCTGACTGTTCACAGACAGGATGCACCACAGCCAAATCATCAGAAACGGAACAAAAAGGTACGGATTCCGTTTCAGAATGCGATCCCATATCCATGCGGCCGCAAAGGCAAATACTGACAGACATGCTCCCGCGGTCATGGTGAAAAAAAGTCCCCCAAAAAATGCGGCTTTGAATGTTCTGAGGATAGGCATGATGTTTGAATTGGGGACCGAAAGATAACCTGCCCGGGTGATGGCTTCAACCATGTCGAACAGTTCAGTATTCGATAAATAAACCATCAGGGTTGACAACGCCTGAGCGATAATCAGCCCCAACATGATACTTTTGAAAGCATAAATTCTTGTCATTTCAGTTGAAAGTTGAAAGTTGAAAGTAAATATTTGAGATTATTCAGTTTCAGATGTCAGTCGGGGAAATATTTGTGCCACTTATTTCAGTAAGTTATAAGAATTTACGACTGATGATTAAAAGTTGAAAAATTAAAACTATAGACGATTTTATCTGCCAAGTCAAAAATATTTGTTGACCTAAGATAGATGTTTGATGTTTGATGTTTGATGTTTGATGTTTGATGTTTGATGTTTGAT